>NZ_JAAHGN010000463.1:0-5659 GCF_010672485.1 Moorena sp. SIO2C4
TCCCATCTCCCCATCTCGCCATCTCCCCATCTCCCCACACTTCCCCCTTCTAAACAACCCGATATATTGTACTCAAGTACAAACCGTTATAATTGATTCAGTCAGTTTCAGTAAATCCCTGTCCCACATTCATCTAGCTATTGATCAGGCAGCATTCCATCGGACTATCCTGTCGGCGGAATGCTAAAAAAAGCACTACTCCCATCACTCTTCTAAACAAAATCTAATGTCTGGTAACTCACCCCCACTGATTCAAACCCTGACCCCAGACCGTTGGGCAGGATGGAGCATGGACTTTATCGGGGCAGGCTATATTGCTTTATTTGTCAAAAATGGTCGGTGTGTGCGGGTATGGAAGCCAGGGCGTCATGTCAGCTTCGCCCTACCCTGGCTAGAAAAATGTGAACTGCTCCTAGTAGACAGCAAACTCCGGCACTTGCCCATTACCTCCCAAGGAGACTTTCTATCCCGGGATCAGTATCTTGTCAATGTCTCTTTGAATGTAATGTATCAAGTGGTAGATGCCAAACGAGTTGCCCTAGAAATATCTGACCCCATTGCTGCCCTAACTAGTGCCGTTAAAGATAGTTTAGGAGTAGCAATTAGTCACCTAAGGATGGAACAGTTAACCAATCAGGGACGAGTAGAAGTCCGACAATACATTCTCGACCATGTTGACGTTTACTATACCGTAGGCTTTTCCATCGAAGATGTGCGAGTCAGTGACATCAGCTTTCCTAACACACGGGGGATAATTCGTCAAGTCGAAGGGATGAGTGCTCGACAGGAAGCAGAACATGAAGCCGTCCTAAAAATGCAGATTGCCAATGCTGGTCGCCCAGAACTCTCCCCACCACCAATCCAGCAAGTCAATATCCTCCCTGGTGGAGAAGCTAACTCTAAACACTCCATTGTCAATCAGGAAGTACCTAGGGCTACAATTCCAGACGAATCAGCCGCCACACCCAGTCTGCCCATTCGCGATCAACCAGTACTTGCCCCAACCGTACTTTTTTCCAATCCTACCCCAGCAAGCAAGGGGCGTTTAGTAAACCGTTCATCCGGTGCCATGATTGTTTTGTCTGCTAATCCTTTCACCATTGGCAGAGAACCCACGAACACCCTAGTGTTAGAAGATGCGATGTGTTCTCGCAACCATGCCCAAATTCTCCAAATTCCAGAGCCTCAGGACAAAGTGCGCTACCAAATCATTGATGTGGGTAGTTCCAATGGTACTTTTGTGGACCAACAGCGGCTTAGTTCCCATCAACCCTTTTGGCTTAGTGCAGGAAATGTGATCCAGATTGGTAATCAGGAATGGACTTTCCAGTTACCTTGAGCAGTTGATCCGCATCTAATACTCTACGAGGCAGCATTACCGTAAAAGTAGTGCCAACGCTAACATCACTGTTTAGACTAATTGTCCCACCATGAATATCGACACATTTTTTGACAATGGCTAACCCCAGTCCAGTACCAGAAATATTTTCTACATTCGAGCCTCGATGAAAAGCATTAAATAGATTATGTTGCTCTTTCCTAGGAATGCCAATCCCGTCATCACTCACCTCAAAAATAACTTGGTTATTTTGACAGGTAAACTTGATCAAAACCTTGCCTCCATTAGGGGAATACTTGATGGCATTGTCAATCAGATGGGTAAGGATTTGCAGTAGCAGCTTAGAATCAAACAACGGTCGCCCACAGTCTTGATCAATGTTTAAAATCAGGTGATGTTTATCACCATAGTGCTGTTGCATGTCATCCACTAGATCACGCACAAATACCCCTAAATCCAAAGGAGTAGGCTGAAACTCCAGTTGTTCAAATTCTGCCTTATTCAGGAACATCACATTACCCATTAAGTCCGTTATCCGTTGAACAGCTGCTCGGATCCGTTGAAAATGTTGGCTTTGTTTAGATTTATCCCATCGATGGCAGTAAGCTTCCAGCAGTTCAGAACTGGAGAGAATGCTGGTCAAGGGCGTGCGGTACTCATGGGAAATGGCTATGATCATCCGAGATTTAAGATGATTGAATTCTTGTTCTTGGGCTAGAGCTTTGCGTAGCTGAGCTTCTAATTCTCGCAGTTGCTGGTTTGCCTGTTGTAGATCAGCAGTGCGTTCCGCTACCCGCTCCTCTAAGTACAAATTTTGGTCTTCTAGTTGTTTGGTCAGGAAATGCAGTTGTAAATGCACCTTGAGACGGGCTAACACTTCTTCAGTCTGAAACGGCTTGGTGATGTAATCTACAGCCCCCAGGGACAAACCTTTGATCTTATCAACCGTGTCATTCAGAGCAGTCATAAAAATCACTGGTATTTCATTAGTTGCCGGATTAGATTTCAGTCGGCGGCAGGTTTCAAAACCATCCATTACCGGCATGATTACATCTAACAAAATTAGATCTGGTGTTGCATATTCGCTCTGATCGATAGCCGTTTCACCATCAGTTGCTACCAATATTTCCCATCCCGAATTTGCGATCGCTTCCGACAACACTTTCAAATTCGTGGGATTGTCATCAACGATCAAGATAGTGGCTTGATCAACTTTAGTGATAGTCATGGATTTACCCCCTGAACGATTTTATAAATTCCCGAATTTGCTTAACCTGAAAGCTAGTTGCTAATTGCCTTAACTCCTTGGCAAAATGCCGATATTTTTTATCGCTCTGTTCCAGTTCAACCAAGGTTTTATCTATGCCATGGATATTGCCTCTTTTGGCCAATTCAAATAGCTGATCAATTACCTCAGCTGGTGGAGCAAAAATTTCACCTGTCTCCAGTGATAGATTTTCTGAAGTTATACTTTCTAGGTTGTTATTATGTTCATAAATCCAATTAATTTTTAAATATTTTTGTAACTGATTAAAAAGATAATCCATGTTAATTGGCTTAGATAAAAATGCATCAGCTCCAGTCTTTATACTGTTTGTTATGTCAGTTTCAAAGGCACTAGCAGATACAACCATAATCACTACATTTGGCAATTGCTGTGATTTCCTAATAGCACCGATCATTTCCAATCCATCCATAATTGGCATCACAATGTCTGTCAAAATTAAATCGGGCTTAATTTCTGTTGCTTGCTGATAACCTTCTTGACCATTACTTGCTTCAAAACAACGAAATCCAATCGACTCTAGTAGGTTAATGAGTAACGAGCGATTGTTGAGATGATCATCCACTATTAGTATGGTTGGACGTTTCCCTTTAATGCCAACAATATTGCTGCTGTCTACGACTGTTTCTTGCTGGGGCGATTCGGTAGTGGTTGCTAGTTCCAAATCTAGCCAAAACCTACTTCCCTCACCTAAGGTACTTTCCACTTTGATTTCACTCCCCATTAGGGAAATAAGCTTCATACTAATTGCCAATCCCAAGCCAGTGCCTTCTGATTGTTTTTTAGTATCTCCTACCTGCTCAAACGGCAAAAAAATCTTTTTCAATTGTTCTGGAGTCATCCCGACACCAGTATCTTCAATTTGAAACCTGATTGTGTGGGAAGGGTCACCATTCAACGATGAACCGATTAAACTTACTTGAAAGGTCACACTTCCAGTATCAGTAAACTTAATCCCATTACCCAGTAAATTAATTAAAACTTGCCGCAGGCGTTTTTCATCCCCATAAATACCCACTGGCAGCTGAGGCTCGGCATGGTAAATAAACGATATACCTTTTTGCTGGGCACGAATCCGACAAATTTCTACCACGCCCATCAAGAATGAAGTAAAATGAATATCACTTTTGTGCAGCTCTAGTTTCCGAGCTTCAATTTTCGATAGGTCTAAAATATCATTGATTAAAGTAAGTAAATGGGAGCCACACTGGTGAATAATACCGATGCCATCCAGGTCTGATTTACTTATATTTGAAGAGCGTTTGAGGATTTGAGCGTATCCCAGAATGCCATTGAGGGGAGTGCGCAGTTCATGGCTCATGTTAGCCAAAAATTCGCTTTTTGCCTGGTTAGCAACATCAGCAGCTACTTTGGCTGTTTCTAATTCTTGAGTGCGCTCCTTAACTTTGACCTCCAGAGTGCGAGAATAATCTTGCAATTGCTGGTTAGCTTGTTTCAATTGCCATTGATTCTGGGTATTAGTTCCTAAAATCGCCGATAAACATAGAGCTATTAATGGGGAAATTACAGGAATCCACCAACCTGTTAGAAAGACTAAATAGCTACCACCGACAATCATGCCCCCTGTCATCAAAATACTCAGAATTAATTTGCTCAGGAGATGTTTTCTTAACCAGTTAGTCTCTGGTAATACCCAACTTCCTACGGCTCCGATCAACGAACAGCAAAAAATCCACAGCCCCTGTGCGTTAACATACCATACTCGCAGCAGAAGTCGTCCATCAAGTGCTGCACTCAACATCTGGCTGGCGATATTGGCATGAATAACAACACCAGGCATTTCCTGAACGATAGAGCTGAGACTGCTATCATAGGGCGTCGGAAAAATGTCGTTAAGGCTCGGTGCAGTCATACCAATCAAAACAATGCGATTGTACAACTGCTCCGGCGAAATTCTATTGCTCAGAACATCACTGATTGAAACTGTATTGAAGCGCTCCTGGGTGCCACGGTAATTCAACAATATTTGGTAGCCTCCAAGATCTGCACCTTGATAACCAGCATTTTTCTCGGTTAGATTGAAAAATCTTGCTTGACCTAATTGGTAATACTCGCGCCTCCCATCGATTTTTTTGAGATTGATTCCTTTGGCTTGAAGATACATCAAGCTCAATCTAACCCCTAAAGTAGGTATATCCTTACCGGATTCATCTGCTGCTGATATCAAGCTTCGCCTTACTTTACCATCCCCATCTAGCACCAAATCTGCTAGAGCAACTTGATCTCGTTGTGCTAAGGTCGGAGGTGGGGCAACTCTTTTATCCCTCACGAGGGACTTCACTCCAATCAAGTTGGGTGTGGACTTCATCACCTCAACGAACTCCTGATAACCAGGTTCCACTGGAAAATCGCGATAAATATCCAGACCAATACCTTGAGGCCGGTATGCTTTAATTTTTGTGATTAACTCAGCTAAAACAGCATCAGAAATCGGCCATCCTCCCAGTTGAGTCAGATCCGATTCATCTATGGTGATAATCACAATGCGATTATCAATGTCTTCAACCGGACGCAGGCGAAAAAATTGATCCAGGGTAGCCCACTCCAGTAGCTGGAACCATCCTGCCGTATCCAAAACAGTGACTAGTGCAGCCACAACTGGAGCTATTATAAATACAAAGCGCCATTGCTTCAAACGCTCTTTAAAGTGAAGCCACATTCCCCTTAGTCAATCTCTAATCTAGGTCAGGTTTGTTCTCTACCAACCTTGGTGAGAAGCCTATAGGCGCTTCTATTGGTTGGCAGGATTCCAGGAATAGCATCGACCGGTAGAACTGCTTTTGTGGTGAGTCACTAACCCGTCGATAACTTACCTACAGAGTTCCCAGTAAATCCTGACTAAGTAACAGTCTTGAGAAAAAAAGCAAAAAAGGGATAAAAATTGACGTGGGGGGGCGTTGCGGATGACGCGGCAAATAATTGGAAATAGATGCTGATTTGTACTTTTTGATCTGAAAAATTTATTAGAAATTGGATTAAATAATTGTCAATAATATACTTTACTTGTTACATTC
>NZ_JAAHGN010000464.1:0-5656 GCF_010672485.1 Moorena sp. SIO2C4
AGCCGTAAATCAAGCTGTTGATCAACTGTTGAGCCAAGCTAATAAGACAGCTGTAGACATTACCCGTGCTAGTAGCAGTAATTTCCAAGAGCCACTGGTGCAAATTACTCAAGCACAAGTAGATCAGTTAATCCAGCAGATTAAAGATGGTAGAGACTACGTGGTGCGAATTCTCTCAGCGGGTAACTACGTTGAGGGGGAAAAATCAATACAAGTATTTGCAGATGCAGCCCTCAATCAGGTTGTCTTTAAGGGGGGTGATGTCCTTGCTACCATCTCAACTAATCCCTCAACTATGACCAATGAGCAAATTCGGAAGCGGCTCGATCAGTTGTTGGCAGCCTCTGAGTTCCGTGCT
Organism: Moorena sp. SIO2C4; assembly: GCF_010672485.1. Classification (NCBI taxonomy): domain Bacteria; kingdom Bacillati; phylum Cyanobacteriota; class Cyanophyceae; order Coleofasciculales; family Coleofasciculaceae; genus Moorena; species Moorena sp. SIO2C4. The sequence continues at coordinate 359 of NZ_JAAHGN010000464.1, forward strand.
CGTCGCGCTGGGATTTTGGGTGATATCCAAGTCGGAGATGGTCGGCTGACCACCCTAACCAACTTTATTGAGCAGCTGGAGCAGTATAGTCAACCCCTTAATGTCAAAGCTATTGCGCAAGAAACTGCCTACACAGCTGGTCCTTTAAAAATGCAGCTGGTAGCGAGCTACAATGGAGAAGATGTTTTTAAAACTATTGTTAACTAGCTAGGTTGTTAACGTAAGCATTCAGCGGTCAGCGCTCAGCGGTCAGCGCTCAGCCGTCAGCGGTCAGCCGTTGGCCACGCTACGGGAATGGCCAAGCTACTTGAGCTGCTTAAAATAAACCTATTTTATTCAAAAGCTATTCAATAGCTGATAGCTGATAGCTGATAGCTGATAGCTGATTGCTGATTGCTGATTGCTGATTGCTGATTGCTGATAGCTGATAGCTGATTGCTGATAGCTGATAGCTGATTGCTGATTGCTGATAGCTGATAGCTGATAGCTGATAGCTGATAGCTGATTGCTGATTGCTGATAGCTGATAGCTGATAGCTGATAGCTGATAGCTGATAGCTGATTGCTGATAGCTGATAGCTGATAGCTGATTGCTGATTGCTGATTACTGATTACTGATTACTTACTTGTTAAGTAGCTAGCTCCTCCACAATTTGCCAATCGGGATTGTTATTAACTGCCTCTTGAAGTAGCTCAAACATTTGCCGACAATGGTTATTAACCTGTAGAGGTAACTCTTCATTTTTGACGACAAAATTTATGGGCACTTGTTGCTCAGTGGCTTTCGATTTGTCAATCAATACGTCCACTGTAACCAGCTTGGTAAAGGATATATTATCCGGACTCTCTCTTGCCATTATATAGTCATCACTCTCGTAGAGAATCTCAAAATGGCAGGATTTTAGAACCTCAATCAGTAACGGTAGAAGACGATCAAGGGAAATAGTGATTTTAATGGAACGAGTGTAGCGAGCCATATAGACTTGGGGCTTGCTGATAGCTAAATTTTTCTATCTTGACATTCCCCCGTGCGAGGGATTGCTCGCACGGGGGATTCTCGGTTCATCGACTCGCCATAAGCTGATAGGTTTATACCAACCAAGCACTTAGGGCAAATCTCCCGAAGGGTTTTAGGTCTTATTGACCCAGTTTTCCGCATTCCCTGCTGTAACTTGTTTCTCCGGCTGTTGATAGCTAACTAGTTGTTTGCTTCTAAGCCGACCTAGGTGACCAAATTGTTAGGCAAGGATTACGCAGTACCCTATCTCTGGCGATACTTTTTACTTTACTCTACGGAGGAAGGATTTGGGCAATAATTTATTGTTTTTTTAACTTATTTTTAAATAATTGGGCTCTTCGGTCCCTGTGGTGATAAGCTAAGCTTATTTATAGCGTTTATCGCAGTTATGAGGTACAGTATTCTTTGACGTTGATTCCCTGTCTTGATGTAGCGCATCGCTATTCCTTATTCCCTCTTCTCTCTTCTCAGATCCGCTGTTCCCAGATCCGCTGTTCCCTAAAATCCCGAAATTGTGTACCTCATAGCTATGATAATTGCTATAAACAAGCAAGCTAACAGCTTTTCCCTCAGATTATAAAAATTTCTAAACCCATAGCTTTGACGAATAATCAATTTCATCTTATTATTTAATACTGCCATTACTCCACTAGTTGTTTTATTGATCAAATAATGACAAATTTATGGTAAATTTTATTGGCCTTTGGCCACGCTACGCGAACAATAGTCTCAGCTACTTGACCTAAAATAATTAAACCGCCCTACACGCTCACGTTTCATCCCCCCTTGAAAAAGACGGGGTTTTCAAGGAAAGACCCAAGGGGTAAAGCGGGTGCATCTCATATTTGTAAAAAAGGAGGGGAGTGTGGGGCGGGGGCGCGGGAAGTGTGGGGCGGGGGCGCGGGAATTTTTGCCTAATTTCATGCATTGAGATACACCCGGGTAAAGCTTGCGCGAAGGTAAGATTTTTTATAATAATCGAATTTTAAAACATACGAGCTATGAATGTAGCAATCATTGGTTGTGGATACGTGGGTAGTGCTGTTGCTCACCTTTGGCATCAAGAGTTAGGGTTATCCACTACAGTAACCACTACTACCCCTGAGCGGGTCCGAGAACTAGAAACAATTGCTGACCGAGTGGTTGTGGTTAAAGGAAACGACCCTATTGGTCTCGAATCGGTAGTGAAAAACCAGGAGATTATTCTTCTGTCTGTGGGTGCTGCCAATGGCAAGGTCTATCAAGAAGCCTACTTAGACACAGCCCAAACCTTAGTTTCTGTGCTCAAAAACGCTCCTACGGTACGACAGCTAATTTACACGGGAAGCTATGCTGTGTACGGTGATCGACAGGGAGGCTGGGTAGACGAAACATCACCGATTGCTCCCGCGAGTCCAAATTATGAAATTCTGGCAGAAACTGAGCAGGTATTACTATCAGCATCCAATCCTAATCTGAAGGTTTGTATCCTGCGTCTGGGAGGAATTTATGGTCCGAAGCGGGAACTAGTCAAAATATTTGGTCGATTCGCAGGTACTACTCGTGAGGGTTCGGGTCAAGAAGTCACCAATTGGATTCATCTAGATGACATAGTGGGTGGGATAGAATTTGTCCGTTCTCACCAACTGCAAGGGATATATAATCTAGTAGATGATCAAATCCTGACTTATCAAGAATTGCTTGAAAAAGTATTTAAACAGCACAACTTACCCCCCGTATCCTGGGATTCATCCGTTACTAAAGCCCGACCTTACAATGCCCGAGTGTCAAATAAAAAGATAATTGATGCAGGTTACCAGTTTATTCATCCAGAAAAAATTTTCTAATCTGATTACTCGGTGGGTAAGCATTCAGCTATCAGCCATCAGCTTTCAGCTTGCATAGGTAAGCTTCGTTTAATCTCTGTACGGAAAGCTGTTAGCGTAGCGTGGGCCTATGGGCAATGGGCAATGGGCTTTTCCCCAAACTTTCAATTCTGTAAAATCTCGAACTATTAAATTCTCACGAAAGAGGTTTATTTTAAGCTCACGGCTGACAGCTGACGGCTGAATGCTTACCTCGGTGGGATTAGTTGACTGAAAACTAGCCTAAATATAAGTAACGAGGCGATTGGTGCATGAATCGCCTCTAGCCAAGATTCAACAAATACACTATCTAAAACAAGTGTGAATTTTTTGTGACTGAAGTTCCCCCGTTCATTTGTACTACTATACTAGTTAAAAGCTCTCCCCATAAGGGATATAGCGATTGAGCCCAAAAATTGTGTACCCATGTTGGTTCTTGAAGTATGTCTGCAATTGGAATATAATCCAACTATAGGCACTGGTCGCATTTTTATTTGAGAACCAAATCGCTTCTTGATGCAAAGCGCGAGTGGGGGAAACCACGCCAGTTGCTCATGGGGGAGACCCCCAAGACCGCACTGGCTCCCCAAGACCGTAATGGTGCGTTTTCCGTAGGCGAATTAAATTCGCCACGGGTCGCACCTCTGCATCGCTCAAACGCCCTTCAGATAAACGTTGTGAGCATTCTCAATAAGACTGTACCCAGTAGCAATAAGTACCGACAAGCCTAGGAACGCCACAGAGCTTGGGATTGAGGTTTCGAGTAGTTCAAACTTTGGGGGAACTTCAGTTGTGATATGTAGGATTTGGGATTTTAGGGAATCGGGAATTGGGAATCGGGAATCGGGAATTGGAAATTGGGAAAAAATCTTGTTTACCTGATTACTATGAGAACCGATAATTACCCTTAATAAAAATCTCCCCATCTCCCCGCGCCCAGCCCTATTAGCTGATCGGTGGTACCGTCAACCCCTTAAGGGCAACCCCTTCTGCTGATGGCGTTAATCCCTTACTTTGAATTAAAACCCCAAAGCCACCCAATCCAGTGGGATCGATCAACTGGTGTAACCGTTGGCGACGCTGCATAATCTTGATCACATCCTGTGCTGTTGCGTTCGCATTTCCCCTTTCTCTAGGATCAGAAAGGGCAGCTATGCGATCGCCTAACCCCAATGCCATTAGAAACAACCCTTGCTTGCTGAAACCTACCTTACCCAAACCACATAACTCTCCTTGTCGCTCTAGGGCAGTAAAATCCACATGAGCAGTAATGTCTTGTTGCCCGATATAACTATAGGGGTTATTATGGTGCCGGTGGCGATAATAACACTGTAATGTTCCCTGATCACGGGCTGGCAAATAATACTTTTGGGCTGGATAGCCATAATCAATGGTTAGGACAAATCCCTGGTTTAACCGTTTCGCAACCGTTTTAATCCAATCCAGTGCAGCGAGATTCACCTCACAGCGATAGCCCTCTGGATAGGAACCAGAGAACAAATCAATACCTACCAAATCAAAATACTCTCTCAGTTGGGGTGTAGAAGGGGTATCTAAAACTTCTACAAACTTAATGTCATCGCCATCCTGTTCAACAGTTGCGATATAGATTTCTTTCAGATCTCCTGCTTGCAGCACAACTTGATGTACCGGTAACGCATCAACCAATTCGTTAGAAAAACAGCAACCAGTCAGGGAATTGTCTTGTATTTCTTCCCAAGAACACCACCGCACAGGTAACGAGTGCTGGTGATTGTCCAGTCTAGGTAGGTTTAGTTTCAACAACAGCTGCTTCTGTTGAGCAATCATTGCTGTTGCCTTTTCCACAATGATGTAATTTACCGCACCATAGCAATCTGGGTAGTGCTGGTGCAAGTAAACTAGAACATCTGCGGCTAGGAGTCCCTGTCCTGCTCCCATTTCCATCAGGGTAAAGGGATTAGGTTGTCCGAGGATATCCCACATTTGGGCAAACTGTTCAGCAAGTAATTCCCCGAAGTCTTTTCCTAGGTGGGGTGAGGTGAAAAAGTCTCCTGATGAACCAATGTTAACTGCACGAGAAGCGTAGTAACCTAGCTGTGGATGGTATAGTGCTAAGTCCATGTACTGGGCAAAGGTAATTCGCTGCTTAGGTGCTGTAGCAATGTGATTAGCAATTACCTGGGGTAGGGGTTGAGTAGATGGAAGGTTTGAATTCAAGAAATTAGTCATGAGACTTCTTGCAGAAGGTAAGCAGTCAGCAGTCAGCAGTCAGCAGTCAGCAGTCAGCAGTCAGCAGTCAGCAGTCAGCAGTCAGCAGTCAGCTTTGTGGCACAGGCTTTGGCCTTGGCCTTTTGGCCTTTTGGCCACGCTACGCGAACGGCCACGCGTGCGCGTTTGGCCACGCTGTGCGAACGACGCTGGGAGGTAACTCAGCATTATTCGAATGCTGACCTGT
>NZ_JAAHGN010000465.1:0-5649 GCF_010672485.1 Moorena sp. SIO2C4
TCCCTAACTTATCGTTATGGGGATGAGCCCTCAGAGCTTTCGGTAAACTATATAATCGAGCATTTCTACCTCATCGATATATATCTTCTGTTTTAATTATGGAATCAGCTATTTCTTCTTCTGTTAGTACTACTGACGAATTACCCCGCGAGGTGAGAGTTGCTCAACTGCGTAATCTGGTAGAAACTCTACACATCGCGGATGAAATTGCCAGCCAAGGCTACCTGATTAGTAGTTCTGAACTGGCCGATTTAATGGATGTGAACGCCAGCGCTGTCACTAGTCGGGGTAACCACTGGTCTTGGCGCAACTGGGTTGTCTCAAGGGTCAGGCGTGAAGGTAATCAAATTCTGTGGCAGTTAGAACGGGTAGACAAAGGGAATATAATGGATGAAGACTAAGCCTTACAAGACTAAGCGCTAGATAAGGGCATGCCTATACTACCTTGAGACTATGTTGGTAAGCAGTCAGCAGTCAGCGGTCAGCAGTCAGCGGTCAGGTTATTTGATTCAATTGCGGTGTACTCCTCAAGTAGTGTGGCCACAGGCTGATAGCTGATACGCGACACGCTGATAGCTGATAGCTTACCTATGTTGAGACTATGTTGAGTGTTCACCCTTGACCGACCCTTAACGATTAACACTCAACACTCCCAGTGGTTGATTAAACCCCATGAACACAACTTAATATTACTCATATGTCTTGTCACAACTGGGATGATGGGAAAATAGCTAATATATTGGCAGTAACCCTAGTCTTGCAAATGTAGGTTACAGCGCAAGAACATGGGTCAAACAGAGCGAGCAGCTTCATGGCATCCGTACCCAAAATGACTTCACCTGTCTCGGAAAACCCGAAGAACTTGATCCGCCCATTTCAATACCATGATTTGGCAGCAATTGAGAAGCTACTGCAACAGGCAACTGATGGGCAGAGTAAGATCTGCCCATCAGTTGACCAACAGCCACTTAAACACGTTAGACGCTGGTATTGGTTGCTGAAGTTTTTGAGTTGGTTTCCCAACCCCTATCAGTACAGCTTTTGTATGTATGTGGCTGAGCAACTCCAAAAGCTGTGCGGACTGATCAAAATTTCCCCATTTAATCACACCCGTAGTACTTGGCGGGTGGAGCAGGTGTTAGTTGATGCCAACAATTCTCTAGTGAGTAACACCCTGGCAACTCGAGACATTGGCTCGGCTCTGTTGCGCCATTGCTTTGAAAAAATTTGGCAAGCGCGAACTTGGTTATTGGAAGTCAATATCAATCATAAAAGTTCACTGGCTCTTTATCGGCAAAACGGATTCCAACCCCTAGCTCAGATGACCTATTGGGCGATTGAGCCAACACTGCTGGAAAAATTGGCGGTTCGTGAACCAGATTTGCCGAACCTGTTGCCTGTCAGTAACGCAGATGCTCAGTTGCTCTATCAGCTGGATACGGCATCAATGCCACCAATAGTGCGTAAGGTTTTTGACCGCCATATCCAGGATTTTCAAACCAGTATGTCACGGAAAATCATTGATTCACTGTGGCAGTGGCTAAATCATACTGAAGTGATCAGTGCCTATGTATTTGAACCACAGCGTAAAGTCGCCGTTGGCTATTTTCGGCTGCGACTGTGCCGTGATGGTAACCGTACCAACTCAGCTGAGTTAACAGTTCATCCAGCCTACAATTACCTATATCCAGAGTTACTGTCTCAAATAGCACGGATTGCCCAAAAACTGCCTTCCCAATCCCTACATCTGGCAACGGCTGACTATCAAGCTGAGCAGGAAGAGTATCTAGCTCAGCTGGGAGCAGAACGGATTGAGCATACTCTGCTGATGTCCCGTTCTGTCTGGCATAAGTTGCGAGAAACCAAGTCTGTAACTTTTGAGTTATCGGATGTGCTTCAGGGGCTACAGCCAGCCCGAACCCCAATCCCCAGCCGCATATCCTGGTCACAATCCCCATCGAAGAAACACCGTGCTAAGGGTAAAAAGGTCTCTATTGGGGTTTCCCAGTCTAAGAGTGTAGTCTCTCAAGAGGAGACGGTGTCGGTTAAATCTTCACCACAGAAGTAGTTAGAGATTCCAAGTTGGGTTATAGCTAATGTAAGAAAGCTTCATACCTAATGTGCCATTTCCAAAATTAGCTCTGTGACTGTAAATTTATAAGATAGGAGCTTAAGTTATGGAAAGAATTTCAGCACTGGGATTGGATTTGGGAAGCAAACGTATTGGTGTGGCTGGTTGTGATGGGACGGGTTTGATTGCTACTGGTTTAACTACTATTGATCGTACCTCATTTCAAAGGGATGTTGACCAACTGCGAGAGTTAGTTGAAACCAGAGAAGTGCAGCTACTGGTGGTAGGTTTGCCTTATTCGATGGATGGGACTCTGGGTTTCCAGGCACGAAAGGTGCAAAAATTGGCGACGCGATTAGCAGCAGCACTCCAGCTGCCGGTAGAGTATATCGATGAACGGCTTACCTCTTGGGAGGCTGAATCGCGACTCAAGGCGAGTAAGCGATCGCTTACCCAAAATAAAGGACTGATTGACCGTCACGCTGCTGCTATTATCCTACAACAGTGGTTAGATAGGCGGCGCTCAGCTAATCATAACAATCCCCCAGCCTCTGGGAATTGAATCCCTTCTTGATGGTGATAGAATAGAAAACTGTTGACTTATACTAATTAAACTTTATCAATGAGTCTAACTCAAGAACGTAAAACTGAAATTATTAATGGCTACCAGGTCCATGAAACTGACACTGGTTCGGCAGAGGTGCAAGTGGCTATCCTGACTGAGCGTATCAATACATTGAGTCTCCATCTACAAAGCCACAAAAAAGATTACTCGTCTAGACGGGGATTATTAAAGATGATCGGTCGCCGCAAGCGCTTACTTAGCTATATTCGTCAAGACGATCAACAACGGTATCAAAAATTGATTGAGCGCTTAGGTATTCGGGGTTAGACCCTAGTTGAATAGACCCTAGTGTAAAAGAGTGTATGTCTACTGAACCGTCACGGGAGCGATTGCCTTTTGAACCACGTCAAAAGCGCAAAAAGAACCCTAAAGCCCAAAATTCATCAACAAATCCCCAAACTACTCCAAAGGAAAAACCCAGTCAAACTACTGTCAAGCAAGATAAGAAGCAAAATAAGAAGCAAGATCAGCCAACGGCAGCCTCAAATGACTCAATGGCAATCCCCGATGTGGTCAGTAAAAGGATGGTGCGTCGGATGGGTCTAATGTGTGGTATTCCCAGTTTCTTAGGGATAGTTACATTTGTGGTTAGCTATTTATTGATCACACAGGTTGGGGTAGAGTTACCCCATGTGGCAGTGATTCTGGTGAGTATGGGATGCTTTGGTCTAGGTGTGTTGGGGTTGAGCTATGGTGTTCTTTCTGCTTCGTGGGAGGAAGATATACCAGGAACTTTTTTTGGTTGGCAAGAGTTCACCACTAACCTAGGCAGATTGACATCAGCATGGCGTGCTGCTAAGACAAAGAGTTAACCCTTTGGGAATCCTATGATCTCAGTTTGGGGATAAGTTTACCAGGTAGGAAGCCCAAAAGTGCTTCCTAACTAACCTGGGTAAGTAATTTGTTATGGTAATTAACATATTATTATATTAATTAGTTATATTTTTGCGTTCTTCCGCCTAAATCAAAGATTGTAGACAGGGAGTTCCCTCAAAATTTTGCTTAAAACAGATATCGCGACTAGTTAAACATTAATATAAGCCAAAAAGGCATATCTAGAGCAAGAAAGTGTTCTGTAGAATAATTAAAGCACTCTGTCAACAGCAAAGGGAGTAAAAGGGAGTAACTCGACCATCTCCCACCCAAATTCCCTGAGTGGGGCTAAAATCCCTAAGCTGTTGAGAATCTAGTTGTATTAGACACTCTAAGGGAAATCTTGGGTTTCAGCCTTAGAATTATGTTTGTTTAGTAGGGTAATCAAAATTAAGAGCTAACCGCCACCTACTAAATACAATAGAACTTTTTGTATTGTTCCGGTGCGGAGGGGCATCCCGTGTCGTCAATCAAGCTTGCCAAGTATCCGTTCGCGTAGCGTCGGGCAAAGCCCGATACCGTTGGGTGGAGTTGGCAAGAAGCCCACACTGTAATCTCTGATAAGCGTGTGGGAGTATGTCACTCGGCTCGTTTCTCATCCCCGGTCATTAGACGCGGGGTTTATAAACTCACGAGGATTTTTTTATGATAGTAGTAATGAAGGTAGGCTCTCCAGAAGTCGAGGTGACTCGCCTGAGCCAGGAATTTAGCCAATGGGGGCTGACTCCAGAAAAAATTGTTGGTAAGCATAAAGTGGTGTTGGGTCTAGTCGGTGACACCGCTTCTTTAGACCCCCTACAAATTCAGGAAATTAGTCCGTGGATAGAACAGGTACTGCGGGTAGAGCAACCGTTTAAACGGGCTAGCCGTGAGTATCGTCATGGGGAAGCCAGTGAGGTATTAGTGCCAACGCCGAATGGACCTGTTGTGTTCGGTGAACACCATCCCTTGGTAATTGTTGCCGGTCCGTGCTCGGTGGAAAACGAGGAGATGATCGTGGAAACAGCACGGCGGGTTAAGGCATCAGGAGCCAAGTTCCTGCGGGGAGGTGCCTACAAACCCCGGACATCCCCCTATTCGTTCCAGGGTCATGGAGAAAGTGCCTTGGATTTGCTAGCCAAGGCACGGGAAGAAACTGGGTTGGGCATCATTACTGAAGTGATGGACACGGCTGATGTGGATAAAATTGGTATGGTAGCAGATGTTCTGCAAGTGGGTGCCCGTAACATGCAGAATTTTGCCCTACTGAAAAAAGTGGGGGCTCAAGATAAGCCAGTACTCCTGAAGCGGGGGATGTCAGCAACTATTGATGAGTGGTTGATGGCTGCTGAATATATCCTAGCAGCGGGCAATTCTAATGTGATTCTTTGTGAACGGGGAATTCGGACATTTGACCGTAAATACAGCCGGAATACCCTAGATCTTTCAGTAGTGCCAGTCTTACGGCTCCTAACTCACTTGCCGATTATGATTGACCCCAGTCACGGCACAGGGAAGTCGGATTATGTTCCAGCTATGGCAAAAGCAGCGATCGCAGCTGGAACTGACTCGTTGATGATAGAAGTTCACCCCAACCCCGCTAAAGCCCTATCTGATGGACCACAATCTTTGACACCGAATCGGTTTGATGAGTTGGTGAAAGAAATGGCGGTAATCGGCAAAGCCGTAGGGCGTTGGTCTGAATCTGCTGTGCCTGTTGCTACTCATTAGTAGTTAGTTCTTAGTGATGACCTGAGTTCGAGATTACTAACTTGATCCAGAACTCAGGTTAATTAAGACTGATAGCTAATAAGATAACTAAGAACTAATCAAACAAACACTCTGTGTTCTAGACAAGGCATCTGTTGGCGGACTTGTTGGAGGCGGTCTGGGTCAATTTCTGCGATCGCAACTCCTGGTGTGTCTCCAGCATCTGCCAAGATTACCCCCCAAGGGTCTACTATCATAGCATGACCATGGGTGTAGCGCATGGCATAGTGACGACCAGTTTGGGCTGGGGCAATGACATAGCAGGTGTTTTCTATGGCTCTAGCTTGGAGCAGAACTTGCCAATGGTCTTTGCCAGTGTAGGCGGTGAAGA
>NZ_JAAHGN010000466.1:0-5644 GCF_010672485.1 Moorena sp. SIO2C4
TATCAATCAATTGGGGAGCCTGGGCAGGGGGTGGCATGACCACAAATGAGGCTCAGAGATGGCTAGCTCAAATTGGAGTAGAAGCACTCTCACCGGAGTTAGCTATTTCTGCATTGGAGCACCTAATATCTGCTAACCAAGTTCAGGTGACGGTGAGTCGCAATAACTGGCATCGCTTCAAGACGATGTATGCCGTTAAACGTCCGCGTCCACTCTTAGATCTCATAGCTGTTCTTCCTGAAGATATTGAAGATAAGACCAATCCAGCTCCTGGTTTGCTACAAAGGTTGGAAGCTGTAACCGAAACTCAGAGAAGGGAACTGCTGCGACAAGCACTACAAGAGGAAGTCGCTCGAGTTTTAGGTTTACCCATCACAAACAAACCAGGTTCAGAAGTAGGATTTTTTGAGATGGGCATGGACTCGCTGACCGCTGTAGACTTAAGGGATAGACTGAGCAAGCTTTTGGGAGTAAATTTATCTTCAACTTTGACCTTTGATTTTCCCAATATTGAAAAGTTGGAGAAATATCTAATCAACCAGCACCTTGTCAAAGTTGGTCTTTTTCGGACTGAGATTGATCAAGATCAACAAGAAGACGATTCACTGGAAGCTAAACTTCTAGACGAGATTAAGCAATCATCCAATCAAGAGCTTGAAAGCTCAATTGATCAAATATTGGAATCGATAATCAATTAAACAAAGTTATGTTGAATAAATTTACTAAAAAAGAGCAAATATTGAGTGAAAAACAGCAAATTAAGCAACTGTCTCCTTTGCAGCGAGCTGCATTAGCTCTGAAAAAATTAGAGACTAAGCTGAATAATACTTTGCACGAACCAATTGCCATCATTGGCATGAGTTGTCGGTTTCCTGGTGGAGCCTCTAGTCCAGAGAAATTCTGGCAGTTGTTGCAAGGGGGGAGCAGTGCGCGATCGCAAATCCCAAGAGAGAGATGGAATATTGAAGCCTATTACGACCCTGACCCAGATGCTCCGGGTAAGATGCTCACATGTCACGGCCACTTTGTGGACAATGTTGACCAATTCGATCCAGAATTTTTCGGCATTTCCCCTCGTGAAGCAACGGCAATGGATCCCCAACACCGCCTACTGCTGGAGGTGAGTTGGGAGGCATTAGAGCAAGGTGGGCAAGTGTTAGAGCGCTTGGAGGAAGCTGCTGTTGGGGTCTTTATCGGCAATGATGGTCGTGACTACGAACAATTGCTCCAGCAGCATTTGCAACAGGAGCCAGAGAGTCCATTAGTCACCTATGCAGGAACAGGTAATGCTTTATCCAATGCAGCTGGTCGTTTAGCTTACACCTTTGGTTTTACCGGACCTACAGTCACAATTGACACCGCTTGCTCCTCATCTCTGGTAGCCATTCATCAAGCCTGTAATAGTTTACGACTCGGAGAATGCCAGATGGCTCTGGCGGGAGGAGTGAAATTACATTTAACCCCAAACTCCTATATTGATGCCTCCAAAGCTAGAATGATTTGCGCCGATGGTCAGTGTAAGACTTTTGATATTTCAGCAGATGGTTTTGGACGGGGTGAGGGCTGTGGTATGGTGCTGCTCAAACGTCTGAGTGATGCACAGGCTGATGGAGACCAGATTGTAGCAGTGATTCGGGGTAGTGCAGTCAATCAGGATGGACCGAGCAGTGGGTTAACAGTGCCCAATGGGCAGTCGCAACAAAGATTAATCAAGCAAGCTCTAGCTCAAGCACAGGTTAAGCCTTCTGAGATTAGTTATTTGGAAGCTCATGGAACTGGGACTTCCTTGGGAGACCCTATAGAGGTAAATGCAGTGGTGGCAGTGCTGGGAGAGGATCGCACTCCAGAATATCCGTTGTGGATGGCTTCGGTAAAGACAAACATTGGTCATTTAGAAGCAGCTGCGGGAGTATCTGGACTAATTAAGGTGGTGTTATCGCTACAGCATCGACTCCTGCCAGCCCATCTAAACTTGCACCAACCTAATCCCAAGATTGACTGGCAGCCTTGGCTACAAGTACCAAAGCAACTGACGCCATGGGAAGTATCAGGTCATCGGTTGGCAGGGGTAAGTTCCTTTGGATTCACTGGGACGAACGCCCATGTGGTAATAGAGGAAGCACCATCTTCACAAAAAAGTCCTCAGGTAGAGAGGGAAAGACCATGGAATATATTGGCGTTATCTGCCAAAAACCAAGAGGCATTGCTGCAACTAGTCCAAAGCTATAGTCAGCATCTGGAGAGAGCTCCAGAGCAAGAGCTGGTAGATATATGCTTCACTGCTAACACTGGAAGGTTGTCATACATTCATCGCTTGAGTTTGGTAGCGGCCACAAAAGCTGAACTGCAAGAGAGACTGAAGGCTTTCGGCACAGAGGAAGAGGTTACCGGGCTCGTGAGTGGGGTCGTCAGTGGCGGTGAGTCCCCCAAAGTGGCAATGTTATTCACGGGTCAGGGTTCTCAGTATGTGGGTATGGGTAGACAGCTTTATGAGACTCAGCCGACTTTCAGAAAAGCTCTAGAACAATGTGCGGAAATTTTGCAACCCTACCTGGACAGGCATTTACTGGAAGTTCTCTATTCATTGGAAGCAGAGGAGTCTGTCCTGGAACAGACTGCTTATACCCAACCTGCTTTGTTTGCCCTAGAATACGCCTTATTCCAACTCTGGCAATCCTGGGGCATTAAACCAGATGTAGTCATGGGTCACAGTGTCGGAGAATATGTAGCAGCAACTGTAGCAGGAGTTTGGAGTTTAGAAGATGGCTTGAAACTAATTGCAGCCAGGGGAAGGTTGATGCAACAGTTGCCCTCTGGTGGTGAAATGTTTTCAGTCATGGCTTCAGAGTCTAAAGTTCGAGAAACATTGAAAGAAATGGCTCTTGGTGAGCAAGTGGCTATTGCAGCAATCAATGGGCCCCAAAGTATAGTAATTTCTGGAGAGTCAGAAGCAGTAAGAGCGATCGCTACTAACCTAGAATCGGAGACAATCAAAACCAAGCAACTACAAGTATCCCATGCTTTCCATTCACCATTAATGGAACCGATGTTGGTCGAGTGGGAAGCTCTAGCCAATCAAATCGCCTACAATCAACCAAAAATTCCAATCATATCTAACGTTACAGGAACAACAGCAGATAGTAGCATTACTACCGCCCAATATTGGGTAAATCATGTACGTCAACCGGTAAGGTTTGCCCAAAGTATGGAAGCTTTAGACAAACTTGGCTCTGAAGTATTCCTAGAAGTCGGACCGAAACCAATACTATTAGGCATGGGAAGGCAATGTCTACCAGAAGGGGTCGGTGTGTGGTTGCCATCATTGCGTCCGGGAGTAGATGCATGGCAACAAATGCTCTTGAGCTTAGGACAGTTATATGTACAGGGAGTCAAAGTAGATTGGTTAGGATTTGACCGAGATTATGCTCGTCAGAAAGTCACGTTACCCACTTATCCTTTCCAGCGAGAACGCTACTGGGTGGAAGCTCCCAAGACTGTCGTTCTATCAGGTCAACAGGTACACCGATTGTTGGGCAACAAGCTGGAGTTAGCATCGACGGGACAGACAATCTACCACCAAGACATAAACTTGAACAATCATCCGTGGATTGGTGATCACCGTGTCTATGACACCCCAGTGATTCCGGGTGTGAGCTACATAGCTATGACCCTAGCCGCAGTTGGAGTACCAGCAGCAGTTGAGGATATTAACTTCCAGCAACCACTCTTCCTTGCCGAGTCCAACACCACACGGGAAACACAGTTAATGCTTCATACGGCTGACAATGTTGGTAAACAATTTGTAGAAGTCTTCAGTCGGGATGGTGCTAAGCAGGAGGAATGGCAACAGCATGCAAGTATGAGCGTTTCAGAGAATCCGCCACCACCTCCTACTCTGAGTGTAGATATCCCGGCCCTATGTGAGCAGTTGCGACCACTGGACACCGATACCCTCACTGAAATCTATGCCAGTATCTCCCTGGTTTACGGTCCAATGTTGCAGGCTGTCCGACAGGCGTGGATAGGTGAGGAGACTAGCCTGCTCGAAATTGAAGTCCCAAAGGCACTGGCATTCCAGTTGGCTGGGGAACCTATCCATCCGGTGCTGATTGATGCTTGCACACGCCTAACGCCAGATCTATTCGATTTCAGCTCTGACTCAGGTGTGTTTTGGGCACCTTGGCGGGTCAAAGAGATGACGCTTTCGCATCCAACACCGAGCCGCTTCTATGCTTATGTGGAGGAACCATCCCGCGTCAACGAGCAGTTGCAGACGCGCTCTTATGACATCCAGTTGCTGGATGAAACAGGTCAGGCGTTCGGTCGCATTAACGGTTTCACGGTCAAGCGAGCCCCAAGTCAGCTATTTCTGAAGAGTTTACAGCCAGATGTGAGTAATTGGCTTTATCAGCTACAGTGGCAACCCTCAGAGGTTAAGGAAACAGTACCCTTGGCTACATCGCGTATGTGGTTGTTGTTTGTACCTGAGGGAGTTTGGGCAGAACAATTGACAAGCTCTTTGGCTCAACTTGATCAGCAGTATGTAGTAGTCTCACCAGGAGACGATTTTCGGTATCTGAGCGAGTATCACTACCAAGTGTGTCCTACCCAAAAGGAATCTTTCCAACAATTGTTGCAGAAGATAGTTGAGAAAGGGGTTACTCTGCAAGGTGTGGTTCACTTGTGGAGTCTGCTCAGTGACTCACAACAGTTGAACCAAGCTCAAGAACTTGTCTGTGGAAGTACACTACACTTAATCCAAGCTCTAGGCGAAGTGTTTGATTCTCAAGTACCCCCTCTGTGGTTGGTAACTCAGGGAGCTCAATGTATAGCAGCTCAAACTACCATACATGTGCAGCAATCCCCTTTGTGGGGTCTGGGTCGGGTGATTGCGTTGGAGCATCCCGAGTTTAAATGCCACCGTGTAGACTTGGATCCGGACAATGCCAGCATTGCTGAGGGAGTAGAAATGCTACTGCAAGAGTTGTTGGCTCCTGATGCTGAAGACCAAGTAGCCTATCGACAAGGAGAACGCCATGTAGCTAGACTGGAACGTTTTGTGCCCCAATCTTCAGGCGAATACCCTCAGCAACTCCGGCTGAGAGCTTACGGCACTTTAGACAATCTTGTACTTCAACCTCAGCAGCGCCGACAGCCTGAAAGGGGAGAAGTGGAGATTCAAGTTAGGGCAGTTGGTCTCAACTTCCGCGATGTTCTCACTGCTTTAGGCATGATGCAGGAATATACTCAACATCTATTTGACAGTGCCGAGCAGGTAGTCTTTGGTGGGGAATGTGCTGGTGTGGTGGTAGCTGTAGGCTCTGATGTTGAGCATTTACAAGTAGGTGATGAGGTTGTGTTGGCTTTAGCCATAGGGTGCCTGGCCCACTATATGACAATTCCAGCTGATTTAGCACTACCTAAGCCCCAACACCTAAGTTTTGAAGCAGCAGCCACTTTGCCTACAGCTTTTATCACAGCTCACTACGGATTGAACTATTTAGCCAACCTACAACCGGGAGAACGAGTGTTGATTCATTCCGCTGCAGGGGGAGTTGGACAGGCTGCGGTTCAGTTGGTTCAAAACAGGGGAGCCGAAGTCTTTGCGACAGCCAGTCCTCCCAAATGGAAGTTTTTGCAGCAG
>NZ_JAAHGN010000467.1:0-5639 GCF_010672485.1 Moorena sp. SIO2C4
TGATAGCTGATAGCTGATAGCTGATAGCTGATAGCTGATAGCTGATAGCTGATAGCTGATAGCTGATAGCTGATAGCTGATAGCTGATAGCTGATAGCTGATAGCTGATAGCTGATAGCTGATAGCTCACTGCTTACCTTCAAGTTAGCGATAATTTTTAGCCTGAGTTTCAAACAAATGGGCATAAGTACCATCTAACTGCATCAGTTCCCCATGGGTACCGCTTTCTACAATTGAACCTTGGTCCATCACATAGATTCGGTCAGCCATTTTTACAGTAGATAAGCGATGGGTGATCAGAATAGCAGCTTGATCTTCGATCAGTTCGCGGAATTTCATAAACACCTCGTATTCTGCCTTAGGATCCATAGCAGAGGTAGGCTCATCTAATACAATAACCTGAGAGTCTCGTAGAAAAGCTCGTGCTAAGGCTATTTTCTGCCATTGACCAATACTAAGTTCTTCCCCTTGGTCAAATAATTTCCCCAGCATGGTATTATACCCTTGGGGTAAACTAGTGATAACGTCATCAGCACCAGAACGACGAGCAGCATCAATAATAGTTTCGTGATCTCGTGGCAAATCAATGTCCGCTAACCAGATATTTTCCTTAGCCGTAAAATTATATTTAGCGTAGTCTTGGAAAATCACACTGATTTGGCGGCGTAAGTCAGCTATTTTAAAATTGCGGATATCAATCCCATCAATGGTGATGCTGCCAGCGGTTGGATCGTACAAACGACACAAGAGTTTAATTAAGGTTGTTTTACCGGAACCGTTTTCTCCTACTAGGGCGATAGTTTCCCCTGGTCGCACTGTAAGGTTAATGTTTTTAAGTGCCTTACGAGTTGTAGTACCGTATTGGAAACTAACATGATCGAAAACAATACCACGGCTCATGGAGTGGGGAATTGGTTTGGGATAAGTTGGTTCAACAACGTTAGGTTTTAGATCCAGAAATTCGTAGAGGTTAGCTAAGAATAAATTATCTTCATAAAGACCAGATATACTAGTTAGTAACGCTCGAATATTATTTTGTCCCCGCTGCAATGCTTGGTGATACAGCACTAAATCTCCTAAGCGCAAATCCCCATGAACAGTTTGATAGACAATAAAGCCATAGACAGAAAAGATTAACATTCCTGCAACGGCTTGAGCACAAAAGTTAGCAAAGGATCGTCCAGTAGCAATGGCTACTTTTTCTTTATAAAGTTGCTCTCGGATGCGACGATACCAGTCAGTAAAGAAAACCCCTAAATCAAACAAGCGAATTTCTTTAGCAAACTGGTCTGATGTTAGCATATAACCCAAATACATGGATTGCCGTTCCATGGGTGTTTTTTTGCGCTGCCAACGATAGATAACCCGAGAGTATTTTACCCGCACCACCATAGCGGGGATGGCAGCAATAAATAAAATCCCAGCAATTCCCCAATGGAGGGAGAGTAATAAACTCACCATCGCCAACAAGGAAATACTATTTTGAGCTATCTGTGTGAGACGATTTAGAACTCGGGGCGGTCGGTAAGGGGCTTCTTGTTGAGCTCTTTGTAATGTATCGTAGTATAGAGCATTTTCGTAGTACTCTAAGTCAGCTTCTAGGGATTTATCATGAATAATCCCTTGCATGTAGTCAGTCACTCGCTGAGAATGAGCAGTATTGACTACTTCACCTAACGAGTTCAAAAGAGTAGTGACAAGAGTAACTGTACCAGCTAAGATTAGGAACAGTAAAACATCACGAAAAACCTCTTGTTTATCAGCAGTATTTAATCCGTCAGTTACTGTATCAATTATTAATTTGGTAAGATAAATAGATAGTAGAGGTAATATCCCCTGAACCAGCAAAAGTCCTACGCGAGCACCTGTCCAAAAGGGACTGCTTTGCCAGACTAGGCGTAGTGCAGGCAAAAGGCGTAATGTTTGCTGGATTTTTGTTTTTAAGGTTTTGCCTGCTCCCATTTTTTGTGTTAAAGTTTAGAGGTTAGAAGTTTAGTGTTGAAGGTATCGTTTTTACTACTATCAAAAGTAGTTAGTTCTTCGATATCTTTCTCCACCAAAGCCACTAGATCAGGAAGTTCCATTAGATTAGGCTTTCTGGTGAAACGACAGATAGATACAGTCTTGATCAGACTGGCGCACTGACGCAGATGAGTACTAACGCAGTCTGGAGCGATTAGCACATCTACATCACGGCTATGACGAACGAGTTCAGGGAACGCTTGTTGAGGCGTTAGCTTGGTAATCTGATGTTGGTCTCCCTTGGCCAATACATAGAGCCGCTTCAGGGGTACAGCAGTGCGTTGAAACCCATCACTGAATGTGTAGGAAAGCTTTGGTGCGTTTGGGTAGAGAGGAGGTAAGTTATTAGAATTGTGTCCTAGAGAATCCGCTGCTGATGGCCAAAGTTTAATTTGAGGGAAGCTAGGAATAATCAAAGGATAACCGTCATCAAGGTTGACAGGCATGACATCATCAGTTATTACCTGATAACCCTTGCTATGAAAGGCTCCTGCTAAGGTGGATTTACCCCAGCCTGACCCACCCATGAATGCGATCGCTTGATTGTTGACCACAATGCTGCTAGCATGGAGCACTAGCAATCCCCGCTGTCTGAGCACCACAGACATACAAGCTCCAAGAATGTTTGGGCTGAGCTTAGAGTTGTCTGCTCCTGTGACAGGTTCGATCGTAATCTCTCGCCCATCTTCAATTAAAACCTTTGCTTTGCCATGCAATTCCCCAACAACACGGTTGCTCCAATTGGCTGTTTCTGGAGGAAGATGACTCAATTTACCGAAACGTATGATCACATCAGGGGGTCCATCAGAGTCCATCAGCTCGGGTAAGGGAATCTCTGAGTGAATACAAAGGTTGTAGGCCGTATAGATGTACATAATTTATACTTAGGAGCAGGTTAAACTTGATCGGAGAACTTGATAGCAGAAAAGGCATCCCCTCACTCTAGCCAAGACCCTTCTGCTGAGTCAGTGTTGCAGGACTAACGAGTTGGGGATTCCTAGGCAACCTAAGTGGGAGTTGCCTAGGGATGATCTTGCTAGTAGTAGATAATTTAGTAGTAGATAATTTAGTAGTAAATAATGCCTTTGTCGCCCTTGGTGATAGCTCTACTAATATTCAGTACTTACCATCACCAGTGCTAATCGTATTACTGTAGTTTGAACGGATCACAATTATTATTGTTATCGCAGTTTAGGCTGCTTGAGCCATCTGATTCAGCTTGGGGATTAGCCACATCACCATTGAAAATCAGGACATCTGCAATCCGAGTATGCCCAGTGATTTGGGTTAGCTCCTCAATGGTGCCGTGAACCATAATCTCTGGTGTAGCGTAGCTCTTTTCCATGGTGTTTTCCTTTTGCTGACGGTAGCTTCAGGTAGTCACACCCTGATTTTAACTATTGATTAGTCGGCGTTGCTGATTCTGGGTATGGTTTTGCCCCCCTAGCCCCCCAAGCGAGGGATTGCTCGCTTGGGGGGAACAAAACTATCAAAGTCCCCCAGAATTGGGGGATTTAGGGGGCTTCAATAAAACCAAATGATCGCGCATTCATTCCTTAATTCAGCAACGCCGATTAGTCAGCATCACTAGTAGTAATCGTGTTACTGACGGTCTTCTAGTTTGAACGGATCACAATTACCATTATTGCAGTCTAGGCTGATTGAGTCGTTTGATTCAGCTGCGGGATTAGCCAAATCACCATTGAAAATCAGCACATCTGAAATCCGATCAGGTCCATTGATTTCGGTGAGCTCCTCAATAGAACCGTGAACAATCATCTCTGGAGTAGTGTAGGTTTTTACCATGGTGTTACTTTCCTTGTAATTTTTGTAGTTTAAGGTAGTTACACCCTGAATTAAACTATTGATTACTCATCATCAGTAGTAATCCTGTTAAGGTAGTTGGAACGGATCACAATTACCATTGTTATCGCAGTCTAGGCTGCTTGAGTCATCTGATTGAGCCTGGGGATTATTCAAATCACCATTGAAAATCAGGACATCTGCCATTCGATCAGGTCCACTGATTTCGGTCAGCTCTTCAATAGAACCGTGAACAATCATTTCTGGTGTAGTGTAGGTTTTTAGCATGGTGTTAATTTCGTTGTACTTATTGTGGGTTTAAGGTAGTCACACCCTGAGTTAAACTATTAATTACTCACTAATTACTCACTATCACCAGTAGTAATCCTGTTACGGTAGTTTGAACGGATCACAATTACCATTGTTATCGCAGTCTAGGCTGCTTGAGTCATCTGATTCAGCCGCAGGATTAGCCAAATCACCATTGAAAATCAGGACATCTGCAATCCGATCAGGCCCATTGATTTCGGTGAGCTCCTCAATAGAACCGTGAACAATCATCTCTGGTGTAGTGTAAGTTTTTAGCATGGTTTTACTTTCCTTTTGCTGATAGTAGTTTACGGTAGTTACAGCCTGAATTGGACTTACGGTGTTTCAAAGGTTGTGCCCAAACCACAATCCCAAGCAGATTCCCTGCCAAGTTAGACTTAGGGTGTCGCTTGGGTGCGGTCAAGCCACAAGGCCAAGATGATTCCCTGCCAGACTGTCATGCAGTCTTTTTCTCGCACCCTGCCTCCTGAGGTCATGCGTCGATGAACTTGTCTCAGAAAGTCTGTGTCAACGTACCCTTCAATGAGTTCAAGCTTATTCAAGATCACGTCGTCGAACACCTGACGATTTAGGGTGAGCAGACCGTGAATAAAGTTTGGACCCATATGGGCTTTGCCTCCTCGCCACTGGACAGCTTTTGGTAAAATATCTGCCATCCCACGGCGCAACACCATCCGACTCCATCCCTGGTAGAGTTTCTGCTCGGAAGGCAGTGCTAGACAGAATTCAAGTAACCGCTTATCCATAAAGGGATGACGAGCTTCGAGGGAAAATGCAGCATTGTAGCGGTCGAGCTGCTCTAGAATTAGGGGAAATATACCTTGGGTTAGATTACGCCAGTGGTCTTCTCTGACTGTAAGTGATGGTTGATCTGACTTGTCCAATGCTTGAATACGCTGATCAATACCAATGCGCTCAGCAAAGTTGCGGTTAACCAGAGGTGAAACAGAACTAGCTGACTTGTCTTGTCTGCGCCACTTTCGCCAAAGTTGGTTGATTGCTTCCGGAACTAACGCCTTGAGTCCATGATTGAGCAACAGGTGCTTACGGGAGATGCCAAAACGCTTGTGAATCTGATGTACAGCTTTTCCAAAGGCAATCCAGCGAAACTGCTTCGCCAGTGTTTTTAGGTGTAGGATACTGTAGTGTTTAAGCAAGCCTTGGGGTGAGTTACCAAAATGTTCAGAAAATGCTTCAGCTTCCTGGACAAAGGTTTCCCACTGTCCTTGATGGGCTAATTCTGTCAATCTAGACACACCATGAAACACGACATTATCGCCATCGAGACCATCTAAAACAATTCGCATCCCTGCTTGCTGAGCAGCTTGATTCAGTCGCCAAGGATAATGATGACTTGGGCCAAGTAAGGCTTCGTCTTCATACTCCCAAATTTCGTCAACGTCTGACAGCGGACCAAACTGATCAGCATGGACATAGTGGGGAATAAGTCCACCCTGTTCTAAAACCGCATTGATGAAGGGACA
>NZ_JAAHGN010000468.1:0-5638 GCF_010672485.1 Moorena sp. SIO2C4
TATAGCCCATAAGCACATCAAGTAGCACAACCTGTAGTGCATTAGCTGATAGCTGATACGCGACACGCTGATAGCTTACGCTTCAATAGCTAATAATACCAGACCACTGAACTTTCTTAAGTTGATTACGCCGATAGGAAAAGAAACGCTCTGGTTCAGAGTAAGTGCAGTGGGGTGCGATCGCAATTTGTTCTGAATCAATGCCCAATTGTTCCAACTGTAAGACATTCACTCGCCGCACATCCAAGCGTACTCGTCCGGGTTTCGGGTCATCTAATATCGGGGAGTCGTCTAGCTGCTGCAAAACCCCCATAATTGATTCAGTGGTATTCCCTTGATCAGTAGATACAATACTAGCTCCCACTTCAGCCGCCACCGTTTCTGATACCTGATAGCATTCCCCTGTAATTGCTGGACCGAGAGCAATGCGTAAATTTTCTTTACGGCTACCATTGTTTAGCAATCTTGCGATCGCATTAGGAACAATCCGTTGAGCAGTACCCCGCCAGCCCGCATGAATTGCTGCTACCTGTCCCGTTTCGATATCCCCAATCAGTAAGGGCGTACAATCTGCCGTACAAACCCAAACACCTTGGTTAGCTTCCTCACTTATAATACCATCAGCCGGTGGTTTATCGGAGTCTGGCTCACCGTTTTGGGTACTTTCAATTTCCCCAGGAGTCAGTACTGTATTGCCGTGGACCTGTTTAACTCGATACACCTGGGCATCAGGCTGGAGTACATCGACCATTTCTTCAGGAGAACGGGGAGAAAATGCTGAGGAAAAGAAGCCGTGATTCCATTGCTTCAATAGGCTACTCGTTAAATAGGGCAAATTGTTCCAAGTGTGCCAGTGCCAGGTATGCATTTAAATTTTATTAACGGTTTACACTTTACAGTTTACAGCTTAGACTTTACACTTTATCCTTTAAGCTGTTGTGCATTTCAATTAGATATTATTTAGTTATCAAAAAAATAAAACTCTTTACCCCTGCTCCCTGCTCCCTGCTCCCTGTTCCCTTGCTCTCATAACCTAAAATTTTAAATTAACACCAGCTTACTGTCATAAATTAAGGCAACTTCCAAAGTTTAATACTATCATCTCTACTCCCACTGACTAAGGTTTTTCCATCGGGACTAATCGCCAGAGAACTCACCCAGTTTGTATGACCAGTGAGGGTATTTTTCAACTCACCCGTTTCTAAATTCCAAACCTTAATGGTATTATTAGCACTACCACTAACCAAGGTTTTACCATCTGGGCTAATCGCCAGAGAATGAACATAGTATATATGTCCAGTCAAGGTATTTTTTAATTCACCAATTGTTAAATCCCAAATCTTAATATTACGGTCTAGACTACTACTAAATAATGTTTTACCATCAGGACTAATGATTATAGAAACAACGGAATCTCTATGACCGGTGAGGGTCTTTTTTAGATTACCTGTATCCAAATCCCAAATTCTGATCGTATTGCCCCCATTACCACTAACTAATGTTTTGCCATCAGGACTAATCACCACCGAACTAACCCAATTCGTTTCCCCCGTTAAGGTTTGTTTCAGCTTACCCGTCGGTAAATTCCAAACTTTGATAGTTTGGTCATAACTTCCACTTACTAACGTTTGTCCATCAGAACTAATCGCAACAGAACTAATAAAACCCTGATGACCAGTGAGATTCTTTTTTAGCTGACCCGTTTTCAAATTCCAAATCTTTACAGTGTTGTCATCTCCACCACTAACAATAGTTTCTCCATCAGGAGTAATAGCGACGGAATAAACATTACCATCATGGCCATTAAGGGTTCTGACTAACTCACCTTTCGGCAAATCCCAAATTTTTATAGTATGATCATTACTACCACTGACCAAATATTGACTATCAGGACTAACTGCAATAGAACGCACTGAGTTAGAGTGTCCACTCAGAGTAGTTTTGAGGTAGGTACTGCTGGGTAATCCAGCAATCAAAAAACTTAGATTAGAGGGAAAGGTTTGATACCGAAAATATCCATATCCTTGAGTAATTAATCCTAGAGATAATAAATAAAATCCTCCCATCATCACTTGTTTTTTTAACTGGTCATTTTGTCTGAATGACGTTAAAAAATTCCGAAAAGACTCGTGATAATTAGACGTTGATTGAGAGGGATTAGCAGAGGGCGCAGACTGAAGCTCCAACACCTCCAAAACTTGGTCTACAGACTGATAACGGTGCTGATAGCTTTCTGGGAGCAGCCGATCCATTATCCACCACAATTTTTCACTCACCGGTTGCTTTAAATGCTTTCGCCAACTATTTACCCAGCGATAGCCTTGTTTCTTCCACAAATCCCAAGGATGAACATTGGTCAGCAAATGAAAGCACGTCGTGCCCAAACTGTATAAATCACTAGCAGCATAGGCTTTACCTCCCTCCATTTGTTCCATAGGCACATAGCCAAACGAACCGATAGTGGTGCCAGTGATATTAGCCATTACCGTAGCCCTCAATTGCTTGGCTATCCCAAAATCGATTAGTACTAGCTGACTCTTTTTTTCAGATCCTTGAGCCGCAGCAGGACGGCGAATGATATTACCTGGTTTAATGTCTCGGTGAATCACCTTCTGTTGATGCACAAACTTGAGAATAGTTAGCAGTTCAAATAAAACATCCTTAATCTTGTCTTCATTGAACGGTCCTGCTTCTGCCAACTCTTGCTCTAAGGTTTTCCCCTCGATATACTCTTGGAGCAAATATAAGCGCTGATCTTCTTCAAAGTAAGCTAGCAAAGTAGGGATTTGGGGATGTTGTCCCAGCCTTTGCAATTGTTTTGCCTCTTGGTCAAATAATGCTCGTGCCTTCTTGAGTGCCTTTGTTCCCTCAAGTTGGGGGGCTAGCTGCTTAATCACACACTGTTCATCCAATTTGTCCCTATCTTCTGCCAAATAAGTTTTGGCAAATCCCCCATCTCCGATGGGTCGAATCGGACGATAGCGGTTTTTCAGGAGTACTAGTTTGTTACCACAGCTTTGGCAAAACTGGTTATCATCCGGATTAATGGGATTCTGGCAATCAGGATTAAGACAGCAGATCATACTGGCAGGTCATTAGGGAATTTGGGTATGACTAGGCCATTAAGAGGGTAGTTTTTTCCTGTTGATTTTCCTCTTAAGAGGGAGCATGTCACAGTTAAATGACATACGGTAGTACTTACGGTAGAAATTCCCTGGTATCAGGATGGTTTTAGTAGATGCTAGCGGTAGCTGTTAGCTAATCGGATCAAGTAGCAGGGATGGCCAAAAGGCCAGGCTACTTTAGGTGCTTTGCGGTTTCCGAGAGATTTGAATCGGTAATGGTGATACGATCAAGGATTTGAGCTGTTGACCAATCCTTATGATTAAGGGTGCTGGTTAATTTACCTTCAATGAATGATATTAGCAGAATTTTAGGAAATGCGATCGCAATCTGGTTATATTTTACCGGTTATCGGTTACAGGTTATCGGTTATCGGTTACAGGTTATCGGTTATCGGTTACAGGTTATCGGTTATCGGTTACAGGTTATCGGTTATCGGTTACAGGTTATCGGTTAGGTGGTTATTAAACCTTGGCCTTTCGGCCACGCGATCGCGTTCAACCTGTTTAACCTTCAACCTTCAACCTGTTTAACCTTCAACCTGTTTAACCTTCAACCTGTTTAACCTTCAACCTGTTTAACCTTCAACCTGTTTAACCTTCAACCTGTTTAACCTTCAACCTGTTTAACCTTGGCTTTTGGCCACGCGATCGCGTTCAACCTGTTTAACCTTCAACCTGTTTAACCTTGGCTTTTGGCCACGCGATCGCGTTCAACCTGTTTAACCTTCAACCTGTTTAACCTTCAACCTGTTTAACCTTCAACCTTCAACCTCTTTTAGGAACTATACTCTGTCACGGAAGTCATGGATTCATAGTAGGGACGACTGACGGCTGATAACTGAATGCTTACCATAGCTATTGTCAAGCCTAGGTATAACATAACAACGCTACCAGATATAATCTGATCTATCATTCTTTTATGGAATCTATTACCTCCGATCTATTACTTCTGAAACTACCATGAGAGCATCTAATCGAATTCCCCTAGTTTTGTTTCTACTGCGCCTCAGTGTTTTTATAGTAATGCTGATGTGGACAATCGATAAATTCGTGCGTCCTGAACATGCAGCTGCGGTGGGAGCATCTCATTTTGGAAACAATATTACCCAAAGCAACTATATTTCAAGGGTTTCAGCCCCCTAACAAGAGCTAACGTGCCAAATTGGGATGCTCCCGCTGCGGTCTATGAAAACTTTTACTTTATTAGTGGACTCGGTAACAGCATTTTTATTATTATTGGCGCTATCCAGCTAGTCATCATCATCAGTTTTTTAATAGGGTGGAAAAAACGATTTACTTATGGTAGCGTATTAGTATTTCATGGGGGATCAACTCTCTCATCCTATAACCAATATATAAGCCCCTTTAATGATCCGAACTTGCTATTTTTTGCAGCCTGGCCAATGTTAGCAGCTTGCTTTGCCCTTTATTATCTCAGAGACCTTGATACGCTGTTTGTAATCGATAGGCGATCGGTAATTTAAAGATAAAATCTAGGGTTCAAGTTTAAAGTTTAAAGTTTAAAGTTTAAAGTTTAAAGTTTAAAGTAACAATTACCACATGAAAAATGATACACAGGATAATTATAAAATATTGGCGGGAAACCTGGGCTGTAGCACAGCGAATCTTGATTGAACTATGGCGAAGGCAGCGTAGCCTATTATTTTGGAGTATTTTTCCAATTACTGTGCTATTTCTCAACGGTTTAATTATGGCAGAACAGGCTCAGCTATCAACCGCTGAAGCATTTGAACGTGCTGCCCCAACTACTATTGTCGGTGCTGCTTTGTTTTTTAGCTGCTTAGGGGGTAGCGTCGCAACGGTAGTCTCAGAACGAGAACAGCAAATGCTCAAGCGTTTATTTCTCTCTCCATTAGGCGGCATATCCTATTTCTTAGGAATTTTTTTGGCTCACAGCTGCATTGGTACAGGTCAAGCCTTAGTGGTTTATACCATAGCAGCATTTTTGGGGGCAAGGTTTCAAGGTTCGGTGTTGTTAGGGGTATTGATTATTGTCCTGAGTATTATTGCTTATGTGGGAGTGGGATTTTTTCTGGGAACTCAATTAGCGCGGCGGACTGAGGACGTTAATGCCTTAGTGGGAACCTTCGGTGTACCTCTATTAATTTTGGGGGGTGCGTTTTTACCAACTGCTTTGTTTCCGGAACAGTTACTGGAAATCGCTAAGTTTAACCCAATTTATCATATGAACGAAGCCTTGCTGGGAGTATGGGCTGATGGCAAGGGTTTGGTGGAAATCGAGTCCCATTTCTGGTTTTTGTTTGGCTTTGCCTCAGTGATGGTGATAGTCGGATGGTTGTCATACCAGGGGATGGTTCAGGTAGAGAGGAGATTGTGATTACCCACGGGAGTTTGGTGCAGGGTAACTTAGTTTAAACTATTGAAAAATGAGGAGGTTTGCACAAAGAAATAAACTCAAGTATAGTCGGGTCAGTTATCTATTACCTAGTAGGTAAGCATATGCGCTACGCGCACGCGTGCGCGTTCAGCCG
>NZ_JAAHGN010000469.1:0-5634 GCF_010672485.1 Moorena sp. SIO2C4
TCTAATACTGTTGTTAATTTATTTTTTTTTTTTTTTTTTCAAGCAGGAGGACGCCTAAGAGATTGACTAAAGTTTGTTACTTGAGTTCAGGCGTGTTCTCTTCCGATCTCTAATCTCCTAAATCCTTCCCTCCTAACTCCTTCCCTCCTTCCCCCACTACAAACACCAAAGGAAAAAAAACATGACTACAACCACCGAAGGACAACAAGTAAAATTTATTCAGTACCATCAACCAGCCCTTGAAAGTGGCGAATACCATATCAAAGTTGAGCAATCTATCTCTGACAAAAGAGAAACAGACAGCAGGATTCCTGACGGTATATCCTATAACAAGGAGTTAATCTTTTCCGTAATTGGGGAACGATTTGAACCCCTCAAACCCCAAGATATTTATGCAGTTTTCCCTCCCCCACAAAGCTTGGGAGATCATTCCAATGTCTTACCCCATATAACGGTTTATCGCAGCACTCTGCCTTGGGAACGTTTTCCAGGCACAACGGATGAAAATTTCACTTGGTTAGTTTTACTCTTATTCCGAGATTCCGATTTTGAGAATGAGGATGATAAACCCCAACTGAAAACTATTACCCTGGGAGAATTAGTAGGGAGGACATCTGGAGGTAAGTTTCCTGAATATGTATTAGATGGAGTAGGACAGACAGCAGAGGAGAACACAACAGTATTCGATGTCAAAAAGAAATATTTAGCCAATATTTTGCCTACTAAAGCAGACCTTGCCTATATTTCCCATATTCGCAAAGCAGAAGACTTAGAGGTAGAAGTTCCCGGTGAGACTACCGCAGATGAAGTAGAGGAAGAAAAAGAATTTGCTACGATTGTGTGTAGCCGTTTACCCGAACCCAATGGCACTAGTTACGTCCACCTAGTTTCCATGGAGGCACGCTATAAAAATGAGGGTAGTTTTGACTTCCAGGATGCGGGGGATGAAGACCTGATCCGGTTTGTGAGTTTGGCAAATTGGAGTTTTTCTTGTGTAGATCCCAAACAAACCTTTACTGAAATCCTCAAGAATCTCAATCGTACCCCCAGCACTCCCAGACTTCCGGTTAATGCCAATGCCACAGCAGAAGCATCTTTAGCCATGGGTTATGTTCCTTTTCCCCATTCCTTGCGGGAAGGAAGTCAAACAGTTTCCTGGTATCGTAGTCCTTTAGCCACTGGTTTCCACTCCGACACCTATGAGTTTCCTGCCAAAGCCGCCGATGAATTATTAAGATATGATTCTAATTTAGGACTTTTTGACACTTCCTATGCAGCAGCTTGGCAATTAGGGCGGATGTTAACCCTGCAAAATCAAGGAGTAGCCACAAAACTGTATGAATGGAAACGGGTATGTTCTCAAAAACTGAAACAACTAGAGAACATTTTTCTGCACTTGCCCTTAAGTCCTAAGCATGATACATCACTTATTGATGCTCCTTTAACAGTGTTTAATTGGTTTAAAAGCTTAGAATTACTGCAAGGTATTCCCTTTAACTATTTAGTTCCTGATGAAAAATTACTCCCCTCAGAATCAATCCGTTTTTTCTGTGTCGATCCTTTATGGGTAGACTCTTTACAGGATGGTGCTTTTAGTATCGGTCGAGTAACAGATGCAGATGTCACCGAAGATAGGGCAACCCGTTCTAATCATAGGAATTTAACCCGCAGTGCAGATCAAAAGCTTACCGGAATTATCATGCGATCGCAAGTGGTGGCAGGATGGCCAGGTTTACTGGTGGATGGCTACGATACAGCGGTGGCGGATGCGGATTCCATTGACGAGACGGAGGGCAATCTGTTACCCCTAGTACGGATGGATAAATTAGCCAAAGATGTCTTAATTTGTATCTTCAAAGGGGAAGTGAAAACCGTCGATATTCACCAAAAACCTGAAGCCATGCACTCTGGGGTAGATCCTTTTGGGGTAGATGATACAGAGATTACCAAAGATTTACGGAATGCCAATGGTGAGTTGATTGTGGATTCCAAAATATCTGTACCCTGGAATAATTTTGACACCAGGTTAATTAACTTAGTGGAATTTGCTGAAAATATGAAAACTTGGTTCAATAGCACAGGTGGGGGAAATGTAGATAATTTTACCTCCGCTCAATTTGGCTTACAGATGATGGAAGGGGTGCAAAAAGTTAGGTTTGTGAAGGAGGAATAGGAGTTGAGGAGGTTAGGAGGTTAGGAGTTAGAAGGTTAGGAGGTTAGGAGTTAGGAGGTTAGGAGGTTAGGAGGTTAGGAGGTTAGGAGGTAGGAGTTTAGGAGGTTAGGAGTTAGGAGTTTAGGAGGTTAGGAGTTAGGAGTTTAGGAGGTTAGGAGTGAGAAGATAGTATAGCGTTTCTAGGACTCATGAGGTACACATTATTTTTTACCTCTTCCCTCTTACCTCTTCCCTGCTCCCTGCTCCCGTCTTGATGCAGTCGCTCATGGGGGAAACCACGCCAGTTGCTCATGGGGGAGACCCCCAAGACCGCACTGGCTCCCCAAGACCGCGCTGCATCGCTGCTCCCTAAAACCCAGAAATTTGTACCTCACAAGTCGTATAATTGCTATATATAGGAAACAGACTATTTTGGAAGTCAAGTTTGCTATTTATGACTAAATACTGGCAGAGATAGGAGATAGGAGATAGGAGATAGGAGATAGGAGTTAGTAGACAGAATATTGTTTTAATTAACTTTGCTACTTCTAACTAAATACTGGCATAACAGCAGATAGGAGATAGGAGACAGGAGACAGGAGACAGAATAAAGAATCAATTTTATTCTTTCCTGACTACATGTAGTAGACCAAAGGCTTTTGTAACTCCTAACTCCTATCTCCTAACTCCTAACTCCTACCTCCTTACCTCCTAACTCCTTACCTCCTAACTCCTTACCTCCTAACTCCTTACCTCCTAACTCCTTACCTCCTAACTCCTTACCTCCTAACTCCTTACCTCCTAACCTCCTAACCTCCTTACCTCCTTACCTCCTAACTCCTACCTCCTAAAGAAACTCATTAAGTTATAGTTAAACTAACTTATAACTCACCTATCCTATCTCAAAATCTCCTATACCTAAGGAAGGATTACTACTGGAAAACGTGGTAGTGCCAGAAGTGCCAGAAGTTTCAAATGTAGCAAATAGGGCACCGTTTCCAAGACCAGTTTCACTACCATTTTGATTGTAGAATAGACTTCCAGTTGTGCTATTGTAGACAATCAAAGCATCACTACTGTCAACCTCAGCATCACCAGAAACAACTGCCCATTGACTCTCATCTAATCCACCACTTCCAGTACTAGTGAGAGCGGTGAAAGTGCTTTGTTCCAGACGAATTTTGTCCTTACTAGCATCAAAGTTGACAATAGTAGTAGTACCGAAATTGCTAGAATTAAAGGCTGAACCAGCATCAAGAACAAAGGTAGTATTACCTACGCCACTAATTAGTATATCATCACCTCCTCCACCAACTAGGTTGTCATTGCCATTACCACCAATCAGAGTATCATCTCCGGCATCTCCAAGTAGGTTGTCATCACCATCTCCACCAACTAAGTAGTCATTGCCAGCATCACCCCTTAGCAGATCATCACCAGCACCTCCAATTAGGGTGTCATTACCATTACCACCAATAGCTACTAACGGTAATACTGCCTTACTTCCGTCGAGAGAATCATCACCTTCACCACCATCAAAGACTACCAGTTGTGCATCGGTACCTGATAAATCATTAACAGTTAAAGTATCATTTCCCGCAAGGCCATTAATTTCAAATTGCTCTACATCATTAACCATAAGGTATACAGGATTATTTTCCTGCTCCCCAGGGTAAGGGTAAGAATCAATAAGCCGTGGCTTATTGATAAACAAACCAGGTCAATATTAACAAATTAACTTTATTGCGAGTAAAGTTGTAGGAGATTATAGGGGTTTCGAGACTTGATCAACCGATATCCAGGGAATGCACATGATGAAGCTTCGCACCACCCATTTACCTCATTTTCATTCGATCAGAATTTGGAAGAATCTTTAAGTTCCGGTAACCCCAGTTACGAGCCTTATCAATACTGTAAATTGATTATTTTCATTCTGAAGCTAACTGTTGCGCTAATGTTTTTGGATCTTTATCTATTTCCTCTGTATCTGGATTGAGGTCTATATCAGGATTGTGTTTTTGCGCTTTTTTAAATTTTTTAACAGCAGCCTTGACATTTGGCTCTTTTTGTAAAACAAAAGCCCTACCTTGTCTCACCAGAAATTCTGCTTTGGTTTTATCTTCCCAATCGGCATACTTGAGACAGGCTTCTCCTGCTTTATTATCTTCTTTATTATCTTGATTATGGTGAGGCGCAACGAGGTAAGGATGAAATTGCAGCTGATCACATCCCTCTTTTAACCAATCTTTCCAATTTCCACCCCGCCACAAACGCACTGTTCCGTCGCCACTGCCACTGATAATCTGTTTGCCATCTGGACTAAAAGCGATCGCATTGACATCAGCTGTATGACCTTCTAATGTATGGAGCAATTGACCGGATTCGGTGTCCCACCAACGCACTGTGTTGTCCCAACTGCCACTGAGTATCTTATTGCCATCTTGGCTAAAGGCGATATCTAAGACAGAACGTGTATGACCTTCTAATGTATGGATTAGTTTACCGGTTTCTGTGTTCCACAAACGCACTGTGTTGTCCCAACTGCCACTGAGTATCTTATTGCCATCTGG
Source organism: Moorena sp. SIO2C4 (assembly GCF_010672485.1). NCBI lineage: Bacteria > Bacillati > Cyanobacteriota > Cyanophyceae > Coleofasciculales > Coleofasciculaceae > Moorena > Moorena sp. SIO2C4. Next base: position 4,723 of record NZ_JAAHGN010000469.1, read on the forward strand.
ACTAAAGGCGATCGTATAGACAGTACTTGTATGACCTTCTAATGTATGGATTATTTGACCGGTTTCTGTATCCCACAACCGCACTGTGCCGTCGTCACTACCACTGAGTATCTTATTGCCATTTGGACTAAAAGCGATCGCATCGACAGAATCTTTATGACCTTCTAATGTATGGATTAGTTTACCGGTTTCTGTATCCCACAACCGCACTGTGCCGTCGCCACTACCACTGATAATATGTTTGCCATCTGGACTAAAAGCGATCGCACTGACATCAGCTGTATGACCTTCTAATGTATGGATTAGTTTACCGGTTTCTGTGTCCCACCAACGCACTGTTTTGTCCCTACTGCCACTGAGTATCTTATTGCCATCTTGGCTAAAGGCGATATCTAAGACAGAACGTGTATGACCTTCTAATGTATGGATTATTTGACCGGTTTCTGTGTCCCACAAACGCACTGTTTTGTCTCTACTGCCACTGAGTATCTTATTGCCATCTGGACTAAAAGCGATCGCATCGACAGAATCTTTATGACCTTCTAATGTATGGATTAGTTTACCGGTGTCTGTGTCCCACAAACGCACTGTGTTGTCATTACTGCCACTGAGTATCTTTTTGCCATCTGGGCTAAAAGCGATATCTGTGACATAACTAGTATGACCTTCTAATGTATGGAGAGGTTGACCGGTTTCTGTGTCCCACAAACGCACTCTGTTGTCCCTACTGCCACTGATAATCTTATTGCCATCTCGACTAAAAGCGATCGCATATACAGAATCTTCATGACCTTCTAATGTATGGATTAGTTTACCAGTTTCTGTGTCCCACAAACGCACTGTGTTGTCCCTACTGCCACTGAGTATCTTATTGCCATCTCGACTAAAAGCGATCGCATAGACAGAATCTTT
>NZ_JAAHGN010000047.1:0-16324 GCF_010672485.1 Moorena sp. SIO2C4
GTAGCGTGGCCTACGGCCTTAAATGCTGGGCAAGTCAGCCACTTACGTGCCTAAAAAATAGAACTCATTGTATTGTTCCGGTGGGTCGGGGCATCCCGTGTCGTTAATAAAGTAACCCGTGTATCCGTTCGCGCCCCGCGTCGGCGAAAGCCGATAGTGATGGCTGGAGTTGGTAAGAAGCCCACACTGTAATCTTCGATGAGCGTGTGGGAGTATGTCACGTTATAGTCAACCTTGGCCAAAAGGCCACGGGTTCGCGTTCAACCTTTAACCTTAAACTTTCAACTTTCAACCCGCTCAAGGAATAATTTCTGTTACCACTCTTTCCCCAACACCACTAGTTACTAAAATATCTTGAGCTTCCAGGTTACCCACTGCTTTATCACCAGTCGTATTAAATTGGGGTGAAACTTGTTCATATATTACATTACCTGAGGCTTCCATCTGTTGGGTGGGGATATCCCAAGTTAGCTGATTAGCGTATAGTTTGGATTGCTTACGGCTTCCCTCCCCTTGTACTCCTCCAGTTAATCTAACTACTTTCTTGCCCAAATCTACCCGTCCCCTGTTAGCTGTTACCATCACTTTCTCCTGCTGGTGAACAATTCTAACCGGCTGATCGGACACAACAGTTTTATCATTCAAATTCCAAACTGCTGAATTACTCGATATCACGACCGGTGGTTCAACCGAAGTCAACTGCACATTTTTCTTGAGAGTTGCTATATTTGCCTTAAGGTTTACCTCAGAATTGTCTGCTTCCACTCGTTCTGTTACTACCTTATTTTTATAGCGCTCAATAAATATCCTTTTGTTACCAATTACCTTCTGTTGTTCGATTTGCCAGAGCAAACGTTCCGTTTTCATTTGCAAGTTTGGGTCTTTCGATATGGCTGCTACTTGACCAATTAATTCCAAATTCTGGGTGCGACTTAAGTAACGCCCTTCTTTTGCGGATGCTTGTAGTTTAGGGTGATTACCTTTAACGTTATTGCGGATAACTAACAAATCTTCCTTAGGTTTCCACTCAGACTCATCACCTCGTAACACAGCACCATTACGGGGATCTGTAGCCGTGACCTGACCTTTGAGAAACACTATCTCACCATTCTCTAGGATTTCCCCACTCTGGGCTGAGACCTGTAAGATCAGTTTCCCATCTTGATACAAATCCCCATTGGGTTTCTCAATGTAAGCGATTTTTCTATCTGGAGAGTAAGTCGCTTTATCTCCAGTAACTTTCCATAGAGGACGACCTTGCTTATCTGACTGATCTAGAGTGACGTTTTTAAAGACTAGACTTCCTTCAATTTTTTCAGTAACGTTAGTGTCTTCCTGAACTTGATTTAATGGCTTCGGCTCACTCTTACAGCCAGATAATGAGTAAACCATGAAAATCAAAATAAAAAATTTAAGACATCTCTTGGAGTATAAAAACATATGGCTTAAGAGCGTGTGGTTAGGATAAATGACTATAAAATAATCGATACAAAGCTTAATCATAAAGACTTGTATCGATTTAAAAAAGGAATTTTTATAAAAATTGCTTACTAGGAAACGCTATAGTAGTTATTACTAGTTATTAGAAGTTTTTATAACCTCTATAGTTCCTGGGGGGCGACAAGCCCCCCAAAGTCCTTGTCAGCTCTAGGTTTAAGGTCACTATCATCCCAAACTATACCTAGACAATCATGAGCATATTTTCAATGACTGAGAACTCAATCCCTGATTCTTTCGTCCAAGTGGTCGAAAAATCCGGTTGATAAGTTGGGTAACTGAATTGACGCGCATCATGACCAGATAAGGATTATAGCCTACCTTTCACCCCCTCAGCGCTCGGCAGAATATTTTCAATGACTGAGAACTCAATCCCTGATTATTTCCTTCAATTTGGATATAAGTTTTGTAACTGAATTGACCAAACCCAGATGAGTTAATGATTATAGGCGATCTGTTACCGATACTTTTTGGCTACTAAAGTCTAGTAATCTAGACCTTAGCTCACCAATGCAAGCTGCTCTCGCAGCCAGGGTGTATCTACCAAAGCTCTTAGGAATATCCCGCGAGCGCCATTGATGTCGCGTTCGCGAAGCGTGACCAAAGGTCAATCCATTACTCGGCCATCAATCTTTGACTTAATAGTCTTACTACCACCGATGTTGACCATTTCTCCCGTCCAACTCACAGTCTTGCTGGTATAGGCTTCGCAAACATCCACTACTGTTTTTCCGGTTTCAGAGGCTTTATGCTTCAAAAACTCTTTGAACCTAAAGTGAGAAAATGTTAGCAAGTTTCGTACCGTCTTTGACCTGATTTTTCTTTTACCTTTTCTAGACATTTCAGATGTCTCAAAAGTTGGGAGTAGTATCACGTCAAAATTATCTACTAAGAACCTCGCCGCTTTGTGATGGAGCTCATTTATTAGGTTTTGAATTCTGATGATAATTCGCCTAGCCGCTTTCCTCATTCGTCGCTTCTGATTTCTCTTGGCCTTACTTATTTTTGAAAGCAAGTTATCAAGATGAATGCAAAGTCGTTGAATGCGATAAAAATCTCCGTGGCCAATCTTGCCTATAGAATTATCACTAAAAAACGTCAAGAATGTCCTAACACCGGGGTCTATCGCTACTACTCTACCTTGGTTTTCGGCTTTTTCCTGAGTAGTTTTATGAGGGACTGTCAAGTAATAGTCCCCATTGTTGCTAGTTAATCTACAGTCACCCCTGTTGTCAGGTAAAGCCTCAGAAAAAGTCAAACCTCCTAGCTTGGTGTGATAAATGCCTTTGTCTGAGACTGCTGACTTGGGGATGTAGCAAGACTGAATAGGATTCTTTCTAGACCTAAATCTAACTCGATTTATTTGTCCAGTCTTTTGGTATTTTTTCTTGGCCTCCCTGACAGCGGTACAAGCATCCTTTATCGCTATAGATTTAATTTGATAAGGTACTTCCTTGCACCACTCGGGAAGGTCATTTAATATCCCAGTTTTAATGGCTTTCCAGTTAGCTTTAACTTCGCCATTTTGAAGTATTTTAACGGTCTTGTTAAAGACGTAACGAGACACTCCAAACCACTTACGAATAAGGGAACGTTGTTCAGCACTTAGGAATATCCGAATCTTTCTTGATTTTTGCCCCGTACTTTCTGAGTCCGTGGACGCGACAAGAGAAGACGTGAATGATTCAGAGAAGATCTGCTGTGAGTTCGGATCAAAGACAGCTTTCAGGCTGGTCGAGAACCAGGATTCGCCCACCGTTGAGTTCTGCCAAGTATTCAAACAGTTCAAAACCGAATCTGGTAAGTCTGTCTCTACAGGCAACAACAATCGTGAGCTGACATCCCTGCATAAGTCGTTCCAGTATGGCTCTAAGTCCTTTCCTTTTGTAGTTGAGTCAACAGCCGATGTCAAAGATGATTTCCGCTTCCGGAAAGAGTGAGTGCATGTACGCGACTTGCCTGGCGAGGTCATCTTTTTGTTTGCTACTACTGACTCGGCAGTAACAGATTTTGACTGGCTCAGGGGCTTGTCGTTTTCCCAAAGTGGCAAGACTAACTGTATCGAACATGCGATATCCGCTTGGGGTTCGTTCACATTTGATGAGGCCATTGTCTGCGTACTTCCTGTTAAGTGGTTTGAGAGAGTCCCGTAAGTTCGACCGCCTTACGAAGAGGAACTAATGTCATGTCTCCACTCTAACAAATACTCTAAGACTTTATTAGACTTTCTGACACTTTCTATAACTGTCCACTAACCCCCTCAGCTATACTTGACGTAGTTGCTTAGCTTTAAGTTTTTAGATGTTTTACCCTACTCCATGAATAAGGTCTGTATGTCAACTATAGGAGGGCAAAGCATCGGACATAAACTATAGGGTTTCAGCCACTAATTACTGCCCGAATGCTACAAGACATGAGAAACAAACGCCCACACACCTACATCGTAGTTTCGACCCCATCAGACAGACCATAATCACCAATGACAATGACTAATGACTAATGACGTAAGTATTCAGCCGTCAGCTCTCAGCCGTCAGCCGTCAGCCGTCAGCCGTGAGCTAAAAGCTCACGCTGCGCGAACAGCCGTCAGCCGTCAGCAGACTTAACTGAGATTAAACGAATGCTTACCTCTTTCATTCAAAAGCACCTCAAGTAGCAACTCAAGTAGCGCATTAGCTGATAGCTGATAGCTGATAGCTGATAGCTGAATGCTTACCTAATGACTAATCACTAATCACTAATCACTAATCACCAAACTATTTGTGCTGTTCATCCATCACATTGAACCCAGACAACGGACGGTAAGTATAGTTTTGTTTGGGTGTTTTTTGGATACTTTCTTGGATGGTATCAAGGTCAATATAGCGGTCGGCTACATTAATTAGACTGTCACTGGTCATGGAGCGTAGGCTGACCACCTCAACCCGAACTCCCCGATAACTTACAGAATCCACTGCATAGGCAAGATCGCCATCTCCACTGACTAGAACTGCTGTGTCGTAGGAACCCACTAGTGCCATCATGTCAACAGCAATTTCTACATCCAGATTCGCTTTTTTTGAGCCATCTGGTAGCTGCACTAAATCTTTGGCAATTACTCGGTAGCCATTACGACGCATCCAAAGCAGAAAGCCCTGCTGCTTCTCATTAGTACGATCAACACCAGTGTAAAAGAAAGAGCGTAGTAGCCTAGACCCTGCTGTCAAACGACACAATAGCTTAGTGTAGTCAATTTCAATCCCTAGTTGAAGGGCAGCATAAAATAAGTTTGAACCATCGATAAAGATGGCAACACGACCACGGTTTTCTAGGACTTGTTCAGGTGTAAAAATTGGGTCATGATTATAATGGCTCAGCATTTTTATTATACCTCTTTGTTAAAAAAAAATTAAAAAACTTTTTACTTAATCAGCATTAAGGTAAGATGCCGATTAAGTTTTTGGTTAATAAGACGGAACCAAATTAGGCGAGTTCCAGTCGTGCAAATACCGGTTTGGGTTTTCCTAGCTTCTGGTTTTGAGCTAAAACCCCCCAAGATGCATGGGATACATAGGGCGCAGCCAAAAAGATGTGTTCTTTTTGGCTAAAGTCGATGGCAAAACCTAGTTGTTGGTAAATCTCCGTACTAATACTGGGAATAATCGGTGATAAGAGATAGGCAGCTAAGCGCACTGACTCTAAAACTGTATATAACACTTGTTCAACCTCTTGCTGTTTTCCTTGTTTATACAAGCTCCAGGGAGCTTGCTGATCTAGAAATTTGTTACTGGCTCGAATCAGAGTAAATATTTTTTGGCAAGCTTGGCTAAACGCTAGGGATTCATAAGCCCTAGCGACTTGTGAACCGAGATCTAAGCCAATTTCGAGCAGAGGATTGACCTGTGAAATATCTGAGCCAGTTAAACCTGGAACAATACCTTGACAATACTTTTTAGCCATTCCCAAGGTGCGATTGAGCAAATTACCTAGGTCATTGGCTAAATCGGCATTGACGATATCGATAAAACGGGTTTCACTAAAATCCCCGTCTCGCCCAAATTCAATCTCTTTTAGAAAATAATAGCGAATTGCATCAGCACCGTATTTATCTACCAACTCCACTGGGTCTAGGGTATTGCCTAGACTTTTTCCCATTTTTTGACCATCTTTGGTCAGAAAGCCATGACCAAATACTTGACCTGTAACAGGTAGAGAGGCTGACATTAACATGGCAGGCCAGTATACAGCATGAAAGCGCAGGATGTCCTTACCGATAAGATGTAAATTGATCGGCCACCATTTTTGTAAGGCATTATCAAGGGTTGGTTCACTATCGGGATCCAATAGGGCAGTGACGTAGCCTAGTAAGGCATCAAACCAGACATAGATGGTGTGGCTGGGATCAACCGGTACTGGGAAGCCCCAATCGACATTCAATCGCGAAATCGAAAAATCCTGTAGTCCCTGACTGACAAAACTCAACACTTCATTACGGCGACTTTCCGGTTGGATAAAATCTGGTCGCTGTTGGTAAAGTTCTTCTAGCTGTTTTTGGTATTTAGATAGCCGGAAAAAGTAGTTTTGCTCATCCCGCCACTCCGCTTCTTGATTGGGGTGAATCGAGCAGCGGTTTCCAGCTAGGAGTTCCCGTTGCTCTTTGAATTCCTCACAGGAGACACAGTACCAGCCTTGTTGTTGACTCAGATAAATGTCACCATTATCCCAAACCCGCATGAAAAATTCTTTGACAATGGCTTGGTGGCGGGTAGCGGTAGTGCGGCTGAAACGGTCATACTGGATATTGAGCTTTTGCCAGAGGACATCAAATCCAGCAGCTATCTTGTCGCAATGTACTTGAGGATCTACCCCTTGAGTTTCAGCAGTCCGCTGAATTTTTTGTCCATGTTCATCTGTGCCAGTAATTAACAGTACGTCTTTGCCCCGTAACCGTTGAAAACGAGCTACTGCATCAGATGCCATGGTGGTATAGGCACTGCCGATATGGGGTAAGTCGTTCACATAGTAAAGGGGTGTTGTAATGGCAAATGTATTTTTAGTAGTATTCGTATGAATCATATGAGTGTTAAAAACGCCCTCCAGCCAACTGATTTAACTTATTTAAGTGATTTTTAACGTAGTGTATGCCTACTAGTATTAATTTTAGTTGTTACTTTATGTAGTATTTATCTAATCAGATTTACTTAAGTTTTAACCTTTTCTAAAAAGTATCTGTCGCTACTTTTTAGTTTACGTTACTCAAAATTGTTTATTCTCTTGTAACTCATTCCACGTATTTTAGTTGTGGGGTTTGGAGTCATTAGTCCTTAGTATGTTACTCATGAGTAAGGACTAATGATAAGCAGCCGATGAGTTATCCCACTGCCTTGAAGGAATGGAATCAAGGCCACCTTCTGTCACTTGATTATAAGGAAAATTAATTATTAACATAAGTTAGTAGTCTAGTTTAGATTTAACAGGCTTTTTCTACTACTGGCTTAATGCCTAATGTGTCAAGCTACACACTTGTAGTCACTGGCAGTCTATCACCATTAGTTGTGTTGCACCTGATTATCTCTACTTTAAGGCATCTGTCAATAGATAGAATTTTAAAACAATGTTAAGAAATGTTAATTTAGATTAGAAATTGATGACTGAAACTGATGTCTGACCATCTTCCCCTACAGCTTTATGATGCGCTGCTTGCTGCAATGGGAAGACAAATGTTCCAATATCGATGAGGATCCCATTCCTCATAAATCTGCCGTTGTAGTAGTGAGCAACCATCGTGGCTTTCTAGATGTCCCGTTGTTGATGGTAGCCTTAGGGCAACCAATCCCCATTGCTTGTGATCATTACATCGGACAAGTACCAGTGATGCGGGTGGGTTGTCCAGCAGATGGGTTGTTTCCCTCTAGAAAAACCAGAACATATACTGTGGACGTTTTTACAACAGGCAAGTCCGTTTCTCGAACATAATCATTGGGTTGGGGTGTTTATAGTCCGAGCCCAACCAATGGTGAATTTGACTCAGCCTTTGGCAATAGGTAAGTTTTATAAAGGCTTTGCCCACTTAGCTTTGTGGACATCAGTTAAACAGGCAGCGCCGCGCCTATTAGCGATCGCTTCCCAAGAAAAAATCGTACACTCAGTGATACCGCTGCGATGGTTAGGTTTGTTTGACCGATCTGAACCCCGATTTGAACAAATGGGTTGGCATCCGATGGTTATTCATCGTTGTGTGGCAGTATTAGTTCGACATTGCTATTGGATTACAGATAAACAGCGGAACTATCAAGGAAAACAGATTGTGTGCTCCATTACTAAGACCTGCCGGTATGAAATTGCTAGGTTACTACAGGGGTTCAAGGATAAAATCTGAAGTATGAAGTATGAAGGATAAAGGATAAAATCGGCTTGTTTGTGGCTCACTTATGGTTGAATAAAAACTTGATCCATAACCAGAAGTTAAACTACCAATTTCCTAGTTCCCATTTCCTAGTTCCTATTTCCTAGTTCCCATTTCCTACTTCCCATTTCCTACTGGGAGCATGTCACTTATGCAGAGAATTTGTACTAAAGCTATAGCCCCCTCATGTGTTTTAGCTTACTCTGATAGTAAATAGTTCATATGTTCTGCAACTTTGACCTGCTTCCCTTCATACTTCATACTCAAAGTCAAAAATGCCAAAAGTTAAGAGTTGTCCGTGTTTCTTGACTCCGGGACAGTCTAATCGGTGATTATCCACTATTTGTTTATTTACCAGGGATGGTTCGAATCGGTGAGCTGTTGGCAGTACAGACTCAACATTGAGAAACTGCTTTTGATGTGCGTTGTTTGGCGATCCCAACGGATGATTTAAGCAACTCGGAGAAGTTGGCAGGGGTAGTGGTTAACCTGATTGAAGCGGAACTCAACCAGGGAGCTTCACAGGAGGTTTATCTGTGTGGCAAGTCGAAAGGAAGTCTGTCTGGCTTTGAAAGTAGCTCTGAAAACCCCCCATAGGATTGAGCGGATTATTTTGAGTAATCGAGCTACTTCTTTTAACCAACGACCTTTCTTAATGCAAAGCGCGAGTGGGGAAGGGCTGCATCAAGACAAGGCTCCCCTCTCCTTACGGTAATTGATTTGACCGCGCTGCATCGCTGAAAGCCCAGTGGAAACCCCCACAGGTCGGCGCTGCCTCCCTTTGACCTCACTGGCTCCCCTGTTCCGAAGCTGCATCGCTAGCTTAAATAGGGGGCACAATTGATCTGCTGGCTCCGGTGAGTAGGTCTATCAAGCATCAGCCTTGGGACTTTTGCGGTTCTGATTAACGTTAGGCAGAACTGTTTCCCCAAAGGAAAGATGGTGGTGCTTCCCCAGAGTGGTAACCCCTGCCTAATCGAAACAGAGGTTAACCTGTAGAAGATTATCAGCTTCACAATTGAAAACCCCTGTGCGTCCCAGAAGCAGAAGGGGATGAAAACTAGTGGCGGAGGGTGACTCCCCTCGTGACGAGAGTGATTTTCCTGACATTGAGTCTAGTTTATGATATGAAGCTCTAATCTTAACAAATCTTTATGATTGAGCCATTCTACCTTATACTACCAAAAGACAGTAGAAAGGAGAGAAAACAAGTATGTCGGAGGCCATCAAGCCGCTGACAGTGCCCAAGGAGTTCCTGGGTGCCCCGGATAAGTTTAACTTAACGTTACTCATGTTTGTGGCGGCGATCATCTTGGTGGTCTGTTCCACCGGTGGTTACTGGCTTTGGGATTTGCCTAACGCTTGCTGCTTTAGCATTAATGTCCTTGCCTTACACATGGTAGGAACAGTCATTCACGATGCCTCTCACCATGTTGCCCACAAAAACCGTTACGTCAATGCCCTCATGGGTCATGGTAGCGCCCTGATGTTAGGTTTTACCTTCCCAGTGTTCACGCGGGTTCATATGCAGCATCATGCCAATGTTAACGATCCCGAAAACGATCCCGATCATTTTGTTTCTACTGGTGGTCCGCTGTGGTTAATTGCAGTTCGCTTCTTTTATCACGAAATATTTTTTTTCAAGCGCCGTTTGTGGCGTAAGTATGAGCTATGGGAGTGGTTTTTTAGCCGTCTATTCATCGCCATCATCATATATCTTGGTTGTCAATACGGCTTTTTAGACTACATCATGAACTATTGGTTTGTGCCGGCATTAGTTGTAGGTATAGCGCTAGGATTGTTCTTTGACTATTTGCCCCATCGTCCATTTAAAGAACGTGATCGCTGGAAAAATGCTAGAATTTACCCCAGTCCCATCATAAACCTGCTAATTATGGGACAAAATTATCATCTAATTCATCACCTGTGGCCGACCATACCCTGGTACAAGTATCAGCCCGCCTACCGTGCTGTTAAACCCCTTTTAGATGAAAAAGGTTGTGATCAATCTCTAGGACTTCTGGCCCAAAAGAGTTTTTGGAACTTTGTATACGACATCTTTTTAGGAATTCGTTTCCACCGCAAATCATCTGATAGACAAACGGAATCAAGCTGAAAATGTTTTTGTTGATGGTTGACCATTGACGGTTGACCATTGATACATTTCACTCAATAAAATCCCATGCCTGTTAATTGTTAATTGTTAATTGTTAATTTACTATTGACCATTAACAATTTTATTTTGACTAATGAATAATGACAACTTGAACTTAGCGCTGGCTAATGGGTAAGGGCAAGCCGCGTGGTTAGTAGAAATAACCTAACAACTAACGGCTGACTTGAGCTAGAGTCCAATCAGGCCTTAAATTTTTGGCCTGACGTAAATAGGGATGATAAATCTCAAGTTGAGAAACAGGAGTGTTGATGTGGATTAAACATCGGATACAACGCTCTAGGCTACCCTCGACATGCATCTGTTGCAGATCAAGTAAAGGAACATGATCCCAATTGGGACGTTCTCGTGCGATCGCAGCTGGAAATTTAGCATCCAAATCACGGGTCGTGGTGAAAATGGCACTAATAATTTCTTGATGGTCGATTTCATTATGAGCTTCGAGTTGATCTAGCAGTTCCATCACTGCTTCTCGAATCGCTGCTACTGTATTTTCTGAGGCAGTTGTTGCGCCTCGAATTGCTCTAACTCTCCAGTGCAAAGTAAGATCCTCCGAATTTCCCTGGGAGATTTGAGATATTAGACTCTTGTGAAATCTCAAATCTCCATGTTATCTTATGGTCGGTACAACCATAGGGGCTGACCGCTAGTTGATAGTTCAAATTCTAGCCAATCTATACCAACAGATATCTGAGATCTATTGCGAATACGGTTACCCGGTAGCAAGCGACTCAACAATGGTTTGGGTTCTTCGATGGTGAAAGACTTGGTTTTCTCTGGGTCAAGACCCACCAATTCCGCTGCCCAGCAACGGGCATCTTCTTCAGTTCCCAGCCGATCAACCACCCCCAAGTTATGTGCTTGCTCACCAGTAAAAATCCTACCATCAGCAAAACTTTTTACTACATCTACATCTAGGTTGCGACTCTGGGCAACAGTTTGTACAAACTGCTGATAACTGGTATCGATCAACTCTTGAAGAATAGTTTTTTCCGGCTCAGTCAGTTCCCGGTCAAACGCCAATATATCTTTGTATGGACCTGACTTAATCACCTTAAAGGAAACACCGATTTTATCCAACAAGCGCTCTATATTGTTTCCCCGCAGAATCACACCAATACTTCCAGTGATTGTACCAGGGTTCGCTACTATATGTTCCGCTCCCATCCCAATGTAAACACCCCCAGATGCGGAGATATTGCCAAAGCTAGCTACAATCTTCACCTTTTCTCGCAACCGCACCAAGGCGCTATAGATTTCCTGAGAATCTCCCACTGTACCACCAGGACTGTCAATCCGTAATAGTAAGACGGGAAATTTCTTCTCTTCAACAGTTTTCAGGGCTTCGAGGACCCGTTTACGGGTACCACCAGCGATCGCCCCCGTGATTTCAATGCGAGCAATTTGTTTGAGAGATTTGCGTTTAAACGGCCAAGGCATAGGTGATTGTGAGTATCTAGTCTAGATTTAAGTGATTACTGGAGCTTGTATATATAGTTTGCATCATTTTATAAAACGGTTAGCTACTCAGGGGCTTTAAATAAATAAATAAATAAATAAATAAATAAATCTATACAAGTGTTTAACCAAATATGAAAAGCGGCTTTAAGCTGTCGCCCATTGAAATTGTATGTTATTGAAGTAAGCTCGAAAAACTCCAAAACTCACTACTGTGCTCCTGAGCCCCCTGCTCCTGAGCCAAGTTAATATCTAAAGTCAATATCTAAATCAAATATATGACAGCTGCTTGAGTGTCGGTTATTTTCGTTATTCACTATAAATCAGGATTATGCAACTAAAAGCCAACACCATACTGTCACCAAGGTCACTACTAGGTTCACTACTGCTGATTTCCCCCTTTTTCCTATGGGGTACAGCTATGGTAGCCATGAAAGGGGTGATCCCTAACACAACCCCTCTGTTTATGGCTGGGGTGCGGTTAGTACCAGCAGGAGTTTTAGTATTAGGAGCAGCAACTGTGATGGGTCGTCCCCAGCCGAAAGGTGGGTTAGCCTGGCTGTGGATTAGCTTATTTGCCTTAGTCGATGGGGCAATGTTTCAGGGTTTCCTAGCCCACGGATTGGTTAGCACTGGCGCGGGTTTGGGTTCGGTGATGATTGATAGTCAACCCCTAGTGGTTGCCCTGCTATCAGGATTGCTCTTTGGTGAACTGATTGGACTTTGGGGTTGGTTAGGATTAGGATTTGGTATAGTAGGAATCAGCTTGATTGGCTTGCCGGATCAATGGATTCTCAGCCTTTTTACTGGCAACGCTCAAGCTATAGAATTAAGCTGGCAACAGCTGTTTGATCATGGGGAGTGGCTGATGCTGTTAGCATCCCTTTCCATGGCAGTAGGCACCGTAATGGTTCCCATTATCAGCCGCTATGCAGACCCAGTTGCTGCTGTTGGTTGGCACATGCTCCTAGGGGGATTACCGTTATTTGCCCTCTCTAGTGTGATAGAATCCCAGCAATGGGTCAATATTGATGGAGTTGGCTGGATTGCATTAGCTTACTCCACTGTTTTCGGGAGTGCGATCGCATACGGTATATTCTTCTACTTTGCCTCCAAGGGCAATCTCACTAGTCTGTCTAGCTTAACCTTTCTGACACCAGTATTTGCCCTACTATTTGGGAATTTAGTGTTGTCTGAGGTACTCAGTTCCCTACAGTGGACTGGTGTGTGCCTGACATTGCTCAGCGTTTATCTAGTGAATCAGCGGGAACAAATAGCAACTCGGATCAAAGCAAGGCTGGCAAACAATAGCGGCTAGCCAGAGCGGAAAACTGGCAGTGGAAACAACAACTGAGTCTGAAGAAGGTAGTGCTAAGCTACCAGAAACCCAGCAGTGAAGCCGATTTGATACAATTGAGATTAATCGAGCCAAAATTCTGTTGCTCGAACGACTAAAGCACATGGGATTTAGCGTTGTGTGTTAAGTGCGTAAGCTAGAATTGGCGTTCACATTCGAGTCCTGTAGAATTTTATGACTCGCCATTGGTCTATCATACTTGTAGCTACCTGTTTGAACTGCCTAGGCTGGGTGCTGGGAAGCAGTCAAGCGGCGAAATTAGAAAAAGCGAACGCATTTTCAACCAACAACCTCCCTGACCCGTTGCTCATCGCTCAATCTCCCACTTCTGCCACAGAAACTGACCAACCAATTCTGCTCAAAGGGAGTCGGGGAAAAGAGGTGGCTCTTGTGCAAGCCAAGCTAAAGCATCTTGACTTCTACGATGGGCTTGAAGATGGTGTTTATGGTGAGGATACAGAGAAAGCAGTCGCTTTATTCCAAGAATCCGTTGGATTGAGAAAACTGGGTGTTGTTGATTCTGTTACTAGGAAGGAATTGGAGCAAGCCTACGCTGCTAAGACGACAACCACCAGCACGAGTTCAGCTCCAAAGTCAGGTGAATCAGTGTCAGCCGAATCGACTACTACGGAGCCTTCGACTCTGGAAAAGAGCCCGTCATCATGGTTGATCATCCCAGCCATCATCATGGCTGGTGGCGGTTTTTTGCTATTCAAGTGGCTGACTAAACCAAAACGACCCGTAGACTCAAAATTAGCGCCCTCCACAGAAAACCAAGCTAAACAAGATCCTAGAGTCAATAACCTCAAAGTCCAAGTGTCAACTGACTCCCAAAACCACCATCCTCAAAGGGATTATAACCATAGCGTTAGTTATGATGTCGCCAATCCTAGCAATCCTCAACCTCAGTCTTTAGCTGATTCCTTACATGTCAAAAAGACCACTCGCCTGACTAAATTTAGTATTGTTGAGGAATTAATCAGAGAATTAGAAGACCCAGATCCAAAAAAGCGACAACAAGCTATCTGGGAATTAGCCCAAAAGGGGGATTCGAGGGCAGTAAAGCCCCTAGTGGACTTAATGCTAGATTCTGATTCTAAGCAGCGTGGCTTGATTTTGGAAGCCTTATCCCAAATTAGCACCAAAACCCTCAAACCGATTAACAAAGCCCTAGCCATTTCTTTGCAGGATGACAACCCCCAAGTCCGGAAAAATGCGATTCGGGATGCAACGCGAATTTATGAATTACTAAATCAAGTCTTGCAGATGTTGCGTCACGCTACGGATGACCCGGATTCTGAAGTGCGAGAAACGGCAAAATGGGCAATCGATCAGTTTAATAAAATTCGCCCTGCAGCGAATCTGGATAGTTTGCCACCAGCACAAAATCACCTAAATTCATCAGAAAATACGTCAAACCATTACCAAGATAATAGCGACTAGTTAGGGAACTTCAGAACAGGTAATAAAAGTTTCATAACCTTTAATTAACGTGTTATAATCTGGAACAGGTAATAAAAATTTAATAAGCTTTACTTACCGTGCTTTAAGAGATTTAAAATCAACGTTTTGAAGTTAACGTTTGATTAATTAATTTGAAGTTTATACTTATAGTTTTGATGTAAGCATTCAGCCCTTAGCGGTCAGCCGTCAGCCGTGAGCTAAAAGCTCACGCTGCGCGAACAGCCGTCAGCCTTGGCCACGCTACGCGAATGGCTGAAAGCTTAATACTGATAGCTGATAGCTTAATACTGATAGCTGATAGCTGATAGCTGATAGCTGATAGCTGATAGCTGATAGCTGATAGCTTACGTTAATTTTAAATTAATGAGCCAATTAAATTCCCTGAAATTGCTATTAATTTCCACCCCAGTTGGTCCGTTGGGTTCAGGGTTAGGTGGTGGCGTTGAGTTGACTGTACGTAACATTGCTACGGAATTGATTAATCGGGGTCACAGGATCACAATTGTGGCAACTAAAGGATCTACAGCTTGGGGAATGCCTCTGGTAGAAATTGATGGTGTTCTCGAAAGTAGTATTCAAACTCAAACAAGAGACACTCCTACTATCATCCCCCCATCCTCCGTATTGGCTAATATGTGGGACTATGGGCGACAAGTTCAAACCAACTATGACTTGATTGTAAACTTTGCCTACGACTGGTTACCGTTTTACCTAACCCCCTTTTTCACTCGTCCCATTGCTCACCTAGTTAGTATGGGCTCATTAACCGAGGGGATGGATCAGATCATCGAACAAGTTGCCATTAATTTCCCTGGCACAATCGGGGTTCATTCAATGGCTCAAGCGGCAACATTTGCCTTCAAGAATCGCTGTCGTTGTTTGGGCAATGGCATTGATTTGTCTGTGTATTCCTTTTGTGACTCCCCCTCACCCTGGCTCGGCTGGGTGGGTCGAATTTCTCCAGAAAAAGGCTTAGAAGACGCAGTGGCAGCATCCGATTTCACGGCTATGCCACTAAAAATTATGGGTCTTATACAAAATAAACCCTATTGGGAGCAGATTCTCCAGGATTACCCCAATGCCCCTATAGAATACCTGGGTTTTCTGCCAACTGATCAACTCCAAAAACACTTGCGCCAGTGTCGAGCCTTACTGATGACGCCTCATTGGGTGGAAGCATTTGGTAATGTGGTAATTGAAGCCCTCGCTTGTGGAGTACCAGTCATTTCCTATGACCGTGGTGGATCAGCAGAAATTATCGAAGATGGTAAAAATGGCTTTTTGGTAGAACCCGATTCTGTGGAAGGCTTGGTAGAAGCCTTGGCAAACTTGGATAAAATTGACCGCCGTCAATGCCGTCGCCTCCTCGAAGTTAAATACTCTAATCAGGCCATGGGCGATCGCGTAGAGCAGTGGCTCTGGGATATTTTGAAGGACAGTGGTGATAGTTGCTAGTTCATTAAGATTTGTAACTAAAAGTAATTTTGTAGTTTTTGATACAGAATCTATGATATAGTTGTATATGTAAGGGAAGTGAATCCCATCAAAATCTTATATAAGCAATCGGAGAAAGGAAAATGTCTACTCAAGAAAAAGCTAGGGCTCTGATGATGAATCACCATCACATGATCAAAAATCGTCAGCAATCTATGCTCGGTCGCGTTGCTTCCGAAGTAGGACTAGATAGCTTAGATTCTGACTACTGGGGTACTATCCAAGGTAAACCCCATCCTAGTTTCCGCTCTACCTATGACCGTAGTCATGCTTCACTTAGCTAGTACTCTGTCAATATAGTTTTGGGTAGTGGTACACAATTCGTGATTTTAGCTACCGTTATCTTTAGCAGACGGTAGCCAAACCACTAAATCTTTAGCACTACCCATATTTCCATCAATGGCTGTGGGCATAGCCAACGATAGTTTTATTTTTTAGAACTCTGCACTTAAAGGAGTTCTGGGAAACGGAATTACATCCCGAATATTCCCCATAC
>NZ_JAAHGN010000470.1:0-5628 GCF_010672485.1 Moorena sp. SIO2C4
GCCCTAAAGCCCCCAATTCTGGGGGATTTAGGGGGCTTTAATAAAACCAGATTATCGCGCATTCATTCCTTAATTCAGCAACGCCCTTAATTGTGCTAGTTTAGTTGTGACTTTCATCGTGCAAACTGACCTGATATTTTTTAGTTTATGAAATTAGGCAAAAATTCTAATAAAATTCCCGCGCCCCCGCCCCACACTTCCCTTCTTTTTTACAAAAATAGCACTACGCATTTAGATGTTTGACATTTCTAAACTCCGAAACCTAGTCCTAGCTTACTTTTGACTTCTGACTTCTAACTTCTGACTTGCGCGTAGCGCTATATCAGATGCACCCTACTGTTGCCTGTTCCCTGTTCCCTGTTCCCTTTGCTATAGGCAGATGACGATGAAAATTACGAAAGAACCCTTCTGGGGATACTCGTTCTTTCCAAATCCGGCGACATTCATACTGTAAATCTACAAATTCCCGGGATGATAGATTGTCGTGAAACTCAGCAATTTTATCGCCAATTAAATGAAGTTCATTCTCCTTTATCCAAACACAGTATTTCTTCCAATCAATGTCAAAGTCGTAGGGAAGCACACAATCGGTATCTACAAGAACTGGAATTCTGCCACAACACAATGCTTCATAGAAGCGAAAGGAATTGTTACCTGAGCCACGGCAACAGAAGATATAGTCACTGTCTATTAGGTTATACACAAATTCCAGCCGATGCTTTTGCTTCAACTTGAAGTCCGGTTGATTGAAGAAAACTGGGCGTTCTCTAATCAGAAAGTTGGTGATTATGTTAGGGTCTTTGGCTAAGATATCTAAGGCTCGACCTCTTAACACATGTCCCCAATTATAGGGAGGAATAGTAGTTGTCAAGTTCAAGACATTCTTTTTGACTCTAGACCATAAAAATTTTAAGTGGGTTTTGGGATTTTTCCTGACGGCATAACCACAGAAACCAACTACCGGTTTTAAGCATTTTTGGCGGATATTGAGTTTGTTGTCCAGATAGTTTTCAACAAAGTCTTCGCTCCAGTGAGGTAGGGTAAAATCGTTGTTTTTTCTAAGGGATCGATAGAGGGAGTTACGGAATACAAAATCACTTTCAATCGGTAAGTTAAGATGGGAAGAAGTTCCACCAAAAAAACTGATTAAGGGCTTGCCTGCTGATTTAACGTTTTCTGCTAATTGTCTGGCTTTATGTTCCAATTCAGAATTGCATAGTGCCCAATTAACTGGTACAATTGCAAAATCTGCTTCCTCCAGAGACGACATCTTAAATAGAGACTTTCCAATCTCTACATAGTGGTCAAAACAACTACTAATGGGATCCTCAGGATTTTCGGGAGGC
Organism: Moorena sp. SIO2C4; assembly: GCF_010672485.1. Classification (NCBI taxonomy): domain Bacteria; kingdom Bacillati; phylum Cyanobacteriota; class Cyanophyceae; order Coleofasciculales; family Coleofasciculaceae; genus Moorena; species Moorena sp. SIO2C4. The sequence continues at coordinate 1,347 of NZ_JAAHGN010000470.1, forward strand.
TTGCCCCAAAAGGGGTATAGGATTGCCTCATAGGTCATGCCCTCTGGCAGATAGTTCTGGTCACAGAAAATTTTCAAAGTCATAATTTTAGGCTCTAGGGAACAGGGAATAGGGAACAGGGAAAAAATCCTGTGTACCTCAGGTGCGACCCGTGGTGAATTTAATTCGCCAAGGTCAAGCTCACCTAATAGCTAAAAAAACCCTCTAACACTTTAGACGTCATTAAATCACACTTTTAGGCTATATCCATGCCTTTTTGCCAAATTATTTAGTTTGAAAAATTCTTAGGGAGTAGGAAGCTTCAACGCAGAAATATATCTTAACCTTTACTACAACTGCCATACCAAAAATTTTGCCCGCCTATCACAGGCTGGAAGCCTGTTCCACATTGGGAAAAGGGTAAAGGGTTACGGAGTCCACTCCTGGGCACACACCACACGAAAACCAATATTGCCGACGAGGTGCCTCCAGGCCGGATTAAAGACGCCGCGAGACCCAGAACGGCAGTTTTTAGGCAAGGTGTAGCAGGAACCACCCCGCCACACCCGATATTTATTATCATTTTCATTATGGCTATCCGGTTCATCTTGCCAGGCAGTGCCATCTGTCGGCGCACCTTTATAGTTTGAGTGCCAATGGTCTGCACACCACTCCCACACATTCCCATGCATATCGTAGAGTCCAAAATCATTGCCTACCCCAAAACTACCCACTGGGGTGGTTTCTCTACGATAAATCCCTGATGGCCCATTACCATAAGACCCTTTCCAACCACCGTGTTGATCATCTGTTCCATTGTAATTAGCAAACTCTGTAGTAATCGTCTCTCCAAAATGAAACGGGGTGGTTGTTCCAGCTCTACAGGCGTACTCCCACTGGGCTTCACTGGGCAAGCGATAAGGGCGTTTGGTATACTCGGACAGCCGCTCACAAAACTCTACCGCATCAGACCAAGAGACTGTATCTACAGGTCGGTCTTTCCCTTTAAAATAGGATGGATTGGGTTCAAGTTCTCTTTTGACTTGGAGTAGGGCGGCCACCGCTTGCCATTGGGCTTGGGTAACTGGGTATTTACCCATGAAGAAGGATTTAACCGTGACTTGATGCTGTGGACTTTCTGTGTCTGTATGCCCCTCTTCGGTTTCTGGGGAACCCATAAGGAAAGTGCCACCGGGGATGGCAACCATGTCCAAGGTGATACCATTTCCCAAGTCTTCAGCAAAGTACTGAATTTGTCGCCGATGGCGTTTGATATTAAGTGTTGATTGTTGTTCTTCTTTACTTGTTTGTGCCATCACCATTGTTTGGTTTTACTGATGTAGAACTGGCATCTTGTGTAGAGCTGGCATCTTGCCAGTAATATATTATTAGTTGATTGAGATTAACACAGACTTCCAGGCTATTCCGGCAACAGGCTAGAAGCCTGTTCCACAAGAAAAAAACAGGGCAAAAGGGAAACAGGGTAAAGGGTTACAGAGTTCACTCCTTCCAACACACCACACGAAAACCAAAAGAGTTGACGAGCCAGAGGCCGGGATTAAAGTAGTAGCGAGACCCAGAACGGCAGATACCAGGGTCATCGACCCAGGAACCACCCCGCAACAGCCGCCGCTTATTCTCATTTTTATTATCATCAAGCCAGGCACTACCATCTGTCGGCGCACCTTCATAGTTTGAGTGCCAATGGTCTGCACACCACTCCCACACATTCCCATGCATATCGTAGAGTCCAAACTGATTGGCTACCCGAAAACTACCCACTGGGGTTGTTTTGTGAGCATATTTGCCTTTGGAACCAGAGCCATAACTATATCTGCCATCATAGTTAGCTAGGTCGGTTGTAATGGTGTCACCAAAATGAAACGGAGTAGTTGTACCTGCTCGACAAGCATACTCCCACTCGGCTTCACTGGGCAAGCGATAAAGGCGTTTCTTATACTGGGACAGGCGCTCACAAAACTCCACTGCATCATCCCAAGAGACTCGCTCTACAGGTCGGTTTTTACCTTTAAAATGGGATGGAGCGGGTTCAAGTTCTCTGTTGACTTGGGGTAGGGCTGCCACCGCTTGCCATTGGGCTTGGGTAACTGGGTATTTACCCATGAAGAAGGATTTAACCGTGACTTGATGCTGAGGACTTTCACTGTCTCTATGCCCCTCTTCTGTTTCTGGGGAACCCATAACGAAAGTGCCACCGGGGATGGCAACCATCTCTAGCTCAACTCCATTCCCTAAGTCTTCGGTAAAACCATAAGCTTGTTGCTGATGACGGTTGATGATTAGTTCTGGTTTTCTTCTGAACCAGCCTGTTGGTTTCAACTCAATAGTTGTCACTTCAAACTCAAAAGGTTCTAGCTCAATGTCTGGGAATATTTCTGTCCCTGCTCCAAGCCCAATGGTTACCACCTCACATTCAAAGGTTTGCATAGGTGGGAAACCTTCAAGCTCAGTGACTTGATTAAGGCTAAGGTTTACCCCATGAACACCATAGGATTGACTAGCATCAGGGGGAATTTGACCTTTGAGCCAGATTCCCAGGGATTCAGCAAATTTCATTAAGGAGTCATATTGACTCAACTGGGGTCTAAATTCTTGAATTAGACGCTGTAATCGGGCTAATTCTGCCTGTCCATTTTTTCCTCGGTTAACCAATCCTTGTAGGGCTGTGGCTATCTCTTCTTCTGCTTGAGTGCGATGTTGATCTAAATACACCATGGCTGCCCATTGTTGTGCCTGGAATTCTCCCTGTCGGCTAGGGGGATTGGTTCCCATTAAATAAGTCACGTAATCCATCAGCAATTGGGCGACGGATTTGAGGCGATTTCTGCCAAATTTGTGCTGAAATTCTGGTGTTTCAAATTGTGCCAATAAATGAGACCGTATCGCCGGAGTCATGGCATATAATTCATAACCAACTGGACGGCATAACTCCGATAACAGTAAATCCGCTTCTGCTATCCAAGGCACTTCTTCGTTCAGTAAAAATTGCACTCGGATATAGTTGACCAATTCCGGAGTCAAGACCAAGGGCAAGGCGCAATGACAAGCTAGATAGCGATAGTTAGGTTCAAACCTGGCCACAAACCGTTCAATTTGTTGCCTGGCTAATTCTCCCGTTAATTGGTCAGATGAGGACGTTGTCATAGATCTTAACGAATCTGTGCGATCGCTTGATTTAACCCATGAGGATCCAGGGGGTACATTGGTACTAAATGAGCAATAAATTGGGCAGTGCTTCCCTGCCAGCGTTCAGAGGGAACGGGATTCAACCAGGCAATTAACTTGGTATGCTGTTTAATGTGCCACAAAACTTCAGCGGTTGCTGAAAATCTTTCCGAACGGCGATCGCCACGAGCTGCTCCCCCATCGCTGACAATTAAAACACTGGTATCCCCATCGGACTCTGCCAAAATCGACTTAAACTTTACCTTTTCGGTTAGATAAGGGTCTTTATAAACATACTCTGGTGGAACGTTGTGGAAATAGCCCACCCGCACCCGTTCGATATTACTGTCGTGTTGGGCTGTTTCCACTAAATCTCGGGTAAAGCGGTGAAAGGGAGTCATAGAGCCTTCCTGATCCAGCAACAAGAGCAAATCAGCGTGATTTTGCTCCCTTCGGCTGTATTTGGGCTTTAAAAAAAATCCCTGTTGGCAGACCTTGCCAATTGTCCCTTCCACATCCAGAACATCTTCTCTACCATCTGCCACCATCCGCCGTAAATAACGCCAGCTATAAACCATATACCTGCGAGAAATGGGATAATACCCTTGGAAATCCCTGTCTTCTGTCTGTTCCAATAAATTGATTGATGATTTGACCGGCAGTAAGGATAATTCAGGCACTGGAGTAGGAGAGTCTACCCTTGAGGGAACCTGTTCCTCAGAGGATAAAGGAGGAAGATTCTTAGGGGAGGACGATGATTCGGGTGATTCTGATGGAAATTCCCTTGGTTTTGCTGGCTCTTGGCTCTCTTCTGCGCTAATGGAACGAAAAATGACTTCTAAATGGTCTTGTTGGGCTAGGGAATGACACCAAAGCGTCCGCAAAAGTTTTTTGAGAGCATTGGCATCCTGCACTCCCCAGCCGCCCTCCATAGCTTGTAAGGCAGCTAAATATTCATTAATTCCCAAAGCAAACCCATCCCGGCGCAACCGGTAAAAGAGGCGAGTTAAGAGAGGGCGGGGATTAAAGTTACTCATACCAATTTCATAAGACAGTGTAACACGTAGAAGATCCCCCTAAATCCCCCTTAACAAGGGGGACTTTAACTCCAGTTCCC
>NZ_JAAHGN010000471.1:0-5593 GCF_010672485.1 Moorena sp. SIO2C4
TCGAGGTCTATTCAACAGGGGGAAACTAGTTTTGCGGGTCTGGCAGTTACCTCACTGGGGAGCATGTCACCCTTGTAATTATGTATATAGATCCCCCCTAACCCCCCTTAAAAAAGGGGGGAATTAGATTCAAAAGTCCCCCTTACTAAGGGGGAGCAACGGGGGATCTGAATCAGGGATTAACAAAACTAACATGCTCCGCTTCACCGAATTGAGAATTGCTATATTATCGACCAATACTCATAATCCAGGTACCGACATAACTGGGTAGTGGAATATCACCAGGGGCTAAGACATAACAAACGAAGTAATAGGTACCCCCATCAGGGTTTTTGACATTGGAAAATACTAATTCCACATTTTCATTGGCTGGAACTGCCTCTTCCATATAAATCTGAATGCTATAATTCTCTTTGTCCCAGACTACCTCAGAGACCGGGAGGGATTTACCGTCAACGCGCACCTCAATTTTGTCCACGTCGAACTTACCATCGTAGTAATCTGGATAAGAAATAGAAAACTGAGCGACTCCCAATTCCAGTTTCTTCTTGGGAATCCTCAAGCGGTAACGATCCCAGTAATTGGGGGCACCGTTAAAATCTAGGTGATATCTCAGGATATTTTCCCGCTTAACACCACTCCAGAGTACCAATCCGGGATTACTCTGGGCTAAGCTCCGAACCGATAGCCCGGTCAAGACACAACCAGCTAATGCGATCGCGGAAATCAGGCTTTTGATGGAAGATTTTGTGGATAGCATAAATCTAATGCTGCTGACTTGAGCTTACAGTTAACAGTTATTTGTTTTTTTACTGTACTACTTATATATATACACAAGCTATACCCAATATATATACGCAATATATCCCTAATACGTAAGCATTCAGCGGTCAGCGGTCAGCGGTCAGCGGTCAGCGGTCAGTGGTCAGTGGTCAGCGGTCAGTGGTCAGCCGTCAGCTTATTTGATTCAAAGTAGCTTGGCCTACAGCCAATGGCTGATAGCTGATAGCTGATGGCTGATAGCTGATAGCTGAATGCTTACCCTCATACCAATTTCAAAACACTATCGCTACACTTTAATCACCTATAACACTTTATTACACCATTACCATCATCATCTATAGTCAGTGACGGAATCGATCTGACTAGTAAAGATTACCTACGACAACTGAGTGCAACAGCACAATTCCTAAAACAAGTTAAAAATAATCCTCTCTTTTGGCAGATCACCATAGGATCCAAAAAGAGATCCGGTTATGGGGACAGATGTATTTGAACAGTCAGAGAAATTTATATAGAGAAATTTATGCCAGCAGTTCAAATTCAGCAAGAGGCCATGCCTGGTGTTGGATACCAGGACAAGTACCAGACAACGACAAGTAGCACAGATGGGAAGCCAGTCAGCTGATCAAGAGCGAGTCAATCACCCACCCTTAAGGGCATTGGCGGTGTCAGGGGGCAAACTGATCCTGTTCTAGTTGAACTTGGGAATCCTCTAAACAGGGTGAACATCCCCAGCAGGAAGAAGCTACAAGTTGCTAAAAACCACTCGAAATCAAAAGAAATAGAAGGATAGATTGTCATCAAGGGACAACATTTTTAAAAGAAGTTGTTACTTGATTCTATTTACCGAAAATAGTTAGGGAAAACAGTTATTATCGCCAGTTTTCCTGATTCTTGTTGTCCTCACCTAAGGAGTATTTTTCACCCATGACCAAAAGCTATGTTAGGAAATACGGTGGCCTTAGCCCCTGAAAGTGGCTGGTCTGGACATCCTTTGCCTGATGCTTCTAGACCCACCTTAGTGATCAACGAATTTTCCGTCGTTATTTCATTTAGACAACTGAAGGAGAGTCAATGACCCTAGCCATTCCCAAAGAGGCTGAAACGTTAGATTTACAGCCAACCAAAACTCGTATGAAGGTTGGTATCCCGAAAGAAATTTACCCAGGTGAATGCCGGGTAGCTGCTACACCGGATACAGCGAAGGTGCTCCAGAAACTTGGCTTTGATGTGCTGATTGAATCGGGAGCAGGAGAGACAGCGAATTTTCCTGACAATGCTTACGAACAAGCAGAATGCCAAATCATCCCTGATGCCAATAGCCTTTGGTCAGAGGCAGATATTGTTCTAAAAGTGCGTCCTCCTCAGATGCATCCCACTCTAAACAAGCATGAGTCTGACTTGCTATCGGAAAATGGCACTTTAATCAGCTTTATCTGGCCAGGCCAAAACCAAGAACTGCTCGAACAACTCTCAAGCCGCAAGGCTACAGTGTTGGCTATGGATGCGGTACCCCGCATCACGAGGGCCCAAAAGATGGATGCCCTCAGTTCTATGGCCAATATTGCTGGTTACCGGGCTGTGATTGAGGCAGCGAATAACTTTGGTCGCTTTTTTACTGGGCAAATTACTGCAGCAGGAAAAGTTCCCCCAGCTAAAGTGTTGGTGATTGGTGCTGGCGTAGCTGGACTAGCTGCTATTGGTACCGCTAAAGGTCTGGGTGCTGTTGTGCGCGCCTTCGATACCCGCCCTGTGGTTAAGGAACAAGTGGAAAGCATGGGGGGAGAGTTTCTGGAACTGGACTTCAAAGAAGACGGTACCGGATCTGGGGGCTATGCCAAGGTGATGAGTAAAGAGTTCATCGAGGCGGAGATGGCATTGTTCGCTGCACAGGCTAAAGAAGTGGACATCATCATCACCACTGCCCTGATCCCCGGTAAAAAAGCACCGCTGCTGATCACCGAGGAAATGGTAGCGAGTATGAAAGAAGGCTCAGTGGTTGTCGATATGGCAGCTGAGCAAGGGGGCAACTGTGAGGTGAGCAAAGCCAATGAGGTCTACAAATACAAAGGTGTGACCATCATTGGATTAACTGACCTACCCAGCCGTATGGCTACTCAATCTAGCCAACTCTATGGCACCAACCTTTGTCATCTCCTCAAGGACATGGGTGGTAGTGAAAATTACCGTGTCGATATGGAGGATGAAGTGGTTCGGGGAGCCTTAGTCCTAAACGCTGGGGATGTAACCTGGCCCCCACCCAAGCGGCCTACACCTCCAGCACCTCCCAAACCCGCACCAGAACCCCAGACTGCGGTAACTAAAGAGCAGTCTGTGCCAGAGACGAAGAAATCAAAGGGTATCATGGGCTTGCTCTGGCCAGTGTTAGTGGGACTCGCCTTAGTTGGCTTGGGAATCGGAGCACCACCTTCTTTCCTCTCCCACTTCACGGTATTTATCCTGGCCTGCTTCGTAGGCTGGCAAGTGATCTGGAACGTAAAACCAGCCCTGCACACCCCCTTGATGAGTGTTACTAATGCCATTAGCGGCATCATCATCATTGGTGGAATGCTGCAAATTTCCGGCGCAGCCACCTCACCTACTACTATTCTGGGTGCGATCGCAATTTTAGTTGGAACCATCAACATCTCCGGTGGCTTCCTAGTAACCCAACGCATGCTCAAGATGTTTCAGAAATAGGTTAGCCGGTTAAAGGTTACAGGTTAAAGGTTACAGGTTGAAGGTTTGAAGGTTGAAGGTTTGAAGGTTGAAGGTTTGAAGGTTGAAGGTTGAAGGTTTGAAGGTTTGAAGGTTGAAGGTTGAAGGTTTGAAGGTTTGAAGGTTACAGGTTACAGGTTACAGGTTACAGGTTACAGGTTACAGGTTGAAGGTTACAGGTTATCTTCTGAACCTACCCTTCCGGAAGGCCAAAGGCCAACAACCAAACCACCTACCCTACACCGAACGCCAAAGGTGAACAACATTCAACCAACTAACCTTCAACCTTCAACCAACTAACCTTCAACCAACTAACCTTCAACCAACTAACCTTCAACCTTCAACCAACTAACCTTCAACCAACTAACCTTCAACCTTCAACCAACTAACCTTCAACCAACTAACCTACCCTTCGGGAACGCCAAGGGCGAACAACATTCAAGTTGAACACCATAAAACTAAGGAGACTATGTCAAATAATCTGTTGACAGTTGCCTATATTGCAGCTAGCGCTTTGTTCATTCTCAGCCTGGGGGGATTGTCTAACCAGGAAAGCGCCCGTAAAGGCAATATTTACGGCATTCTTGGGATGCTGATTGCCTTTGTTGCCACTGCCCTAAGTAGCGATGTAACGGCATACCTCACTCTGGGAGGGATGATTCTACCAGGAGTGATAATTGGTGCGATCGTGGCATCTCGGGTAGCCATGACCTCCATGCCAGAACTGGTAGCAATTCTCCATAGTTTTGTCGGTCTTGCAGCTGTACTGGTGGGTATTGCCAATTACCTGCAAGGGGAGGAATCCCTAACGGGTGCAGAAGTAACTATTCACCAGTTAGAAATTTATATTGGTGTGTTCATTGCAGCAATTACCTTCACCGGTTCAGTGATAGCCTTTGGGAAACTACGAGCTATCATCAGCAGCAAACCCCTAATGTTACCAGCACGCCACGTACTCAATCTGGCTATGCTTGGGGCTGTGATCGGGCTGGGTTACCAGTTCATGACAGCAGAGGGGACGACTGGTCTGCAACCCCTGTTGATTATGGCTGCGATCGCATCAGTTTTAGGCATCCACTTAGTAGCTGCTATTGGGGGTGCTGATATGCCAGTGGTCATCTCCATGCTCAATAGTTATTCCGGATGGGCCGCTGCAGCAGCAGGCTTTATGCTGTCCAATGACCTGTTAATTATCACTGGTGCCCTAGTAGGTAGTAGTGGTGCTATCCTCAGCTACATCATGTGCCGAGCCATGAACCGTTCCTTCTTCAGCGTGATTTTAGGAGGCTTCGGCGAAGGTGCAGGAACTACAGCTAAAGCTAAAGGTGGTGATCAGCCCGAAGGTCAAGTCACCGAGACCACAGTAGAAGATACCGTAGAGCTGCTACAAGGGGCCAAGAGTGTTATCATTGTTCCCGGTTACGGTATGGCAGTAGCTCAGGCTCAGCATCCCGTGTCCGATATTACCAAGATTTTGAGGAATGCCGGTATCAATGTTCGCTTTGGCATTCATCCAGTCGCTGGACGATTACCAGGACACATGAACGTGCTGCTGGCTGAAGCAAATGTGCCTTATGATATCGTTCTAGAAATGGATGAGATTAACGAGGACTTCCCAGAAACCGATGTAGTACTAGTGATTGGCGCTAATGATACCGTTAACCCTAGTGCCATGGAAGACCCCAGTAGCCCAATTGCTGGCATGCCAGTCTTAGAGGTTTGGAAAGCTGGTACCGTGGTGGTGATGAAACGGGGAATGTCCAGTGGCTATGCTGGCGTTGGCAATCCCTTGTTCTTCAAAGAAAACACCAATATGCTCTTCGGTGATGCCAAGACTAACGTTAGCGCTATCCTAGGCAAGCTCGTAGAATCTAGCCGGGACAGTGCAGCATCCAGCTCAGGAAAAGTCTTAGCTACATCCTCTGCGGGCTGAGTAAGGGTTAGAGGGGAATGACACCCTCGTTAAGGCTCAAACCTTGACTTGATGTCGAGTGTGGCGGAAGGTAGGAGTGTGGGAAGAGAGGGGATATTTTCTGGTAAAAATTCCCTGCTATTCTCCCCTCCTTCTTCTTACTCTTGCCTATCTTTGTAA
>NZ_JAAHGN010000472.1:0-5592 GCF_010672485.1 Moorena sp. SIO2C4
TAGTTGATCGAGCACAGGCACTGATGCGGAGTGTGATTGCCCTTGATGGAGAAATCCTTCACCAGATCAAGAGAGACTGTCTGGAGAATCCCGACTTTTGTTGTCAAATTGCTGACGCTCATTACTGGCTGATCACTCAAATCTTGGCTCAGCTACGCCTGAAACCATCACCAAACTTGCCTAAGCTGGCTTGGGGACTATCAGCGCTGATGATAATCCTGGTGATTGTGGCAGTGCTGGTAATTCCTGGTGTATTACAGCTAATACTTGCTCAACCCTGGAGATGGTTGATTATTATAGTGGGCATAGTCACCTGTGGTCTACTTCTAGTAATACTACAATCGCTGCTACGTTCATGTTTAATCAGGATTGCGCCTTGGATGTTGCGTCAGCTATTGTCCGGTTTGCTCTCGGCCAAGCCTGGTCCTAAGAAAATTGCTAAACGTATTCTGGCATGGCTATTGCCATGATTAATGATTAGTGACGTAGGGTGCGTTAAGGGCGGGCTCATCCTCATTTTCCGCTATAGCGCCAGGGTTGGCACAGCCCGCCCTGTAACGCACCACCGGGTCAAACATCTGCCTTTTGCCTTTTGGCTGGGATTATTCGCTAAGGGCAGAATTTAACCGATAATATAAAGGTGAAGTCAGATGGAAACTATGTCAACAGAAGCGATCGCATCAGTCATCAATGTCTATTTTGCTAACATGGCAGCCATGAATCCAGGTGGCTGGGTAGAGATTTTTGCTGAAGATGCAGTGATTTATGACCCAGTGGGAAAGCCACCAATCAACGTCTCTGAGGACTCGGAGAAGTTCTTTGCACTACTGTCTAGCTTCTTTAACAGCTTTGACATCTCACAAGAGCAAATTTTTATTGCTGGCAATGGAGCAGCGGTAAAGTGGAGGATGCAGGTGTCTGCTAAGAATGGTCGTGAGGCTACTGCTGAAGGCATCAGTGTTTTTGAAATTAATGATGACGGTAAGATTCAAAAGGTTTTGTCCTACTGGAATGAAGCAGAAATGATGGGTAAACTTAAGGGTTAATTCCTAAATGGTGTTGGCTCTTCCTCCATCAGCAAATCAGCTACTTTTTCGGCAATCATTATGGTTGGGGCATTCGTGTTACCACCAACGATAGTGGGCATGATTGAGGCATCTACAACTCGTAACCCCTCTATACTATGTACCTGCAGGCGGGAGTTAACCACTGCCATTGGGTCATTCCCCATCTTGCAAGTTCCAACTGGGTGATACAATGTGCCAGCGGTATCGCGGATGTAGGCAGCAATTTCATCGAGTTGCTCGACTTGAGTTCCAGGGAAAAGTTCCTCCCCCCGAAAGGTCTCAAATGCTGACGCCTGAAGTATTTGACGACACAGCTTGATGCCAGTAAGCAAAACCTGTAAATCTGTTTGATCAGTTAGATAATTGGGCGGCAGGGTTTTAAGTAAGCAGCAGCGGTACTATGACGTTTACCGTTTTTCTGAGTTACCTGATAAAATCCTACTCCTTCTGGTTCCCGACAGTTGAAGTCCTTGGTGTTTTCCAAGCCTATTTCTGTAGCTGCTTCGACAAACACCTGAGATAGGGGGTTGGTGTAGCGCAAATTGGCGACATTGAGCGGACAATCAGTGCCATGGTATTCAGACGCTCCCCTTTCCTGGTTTTCGGCTTTCTTAAAATAGGGCAGCACCTCAGAAAAACTCCACCCCTTATTCCCTAATTCGTGCCAGTGGTCATAGTTCCAGCGGTGACCTCGAATATATATCATGGCGTTGATAGAGCTACAGCCACCTAGAACCTTGCCACGGGGCCAGAACAATTTGCGGTTGTTCAGATTGCTTTGGGGTTGTGTATAGTAACTCCAATCGTATTCAGTTCTGAATAGGGCGCGAAAGGCGATGGGGATGTGAATTGACCGCTCGCGGTCTGGCTTGCCAGCTTCCAGTAGCAATACTCTAGTGTTGGGGTTTTCCGTGAGGCGGTTAGCTTCATGCGCGCTTATGCCCCACGTCCGCACCGAACGCGCCCCGCGTCGGCTTTGCCGAAAGGTCGGCGTGGGATGAATGGCGGACAGGAACTTTGATATTTTATTTTTCGTCTATACTAAAAAACAGTAGGGTTTATCAAATTAAGAGCTAACCGCCACCTACTAACTAAAAATAGAACTTTTTTGTATTGTTCCGGCGCGGAGGGTCATCCCGTGTCGTTAATAAAGCTTGCCGAGTATCCTAACCGTTGGGTGGAGTTGGCAAGAAGCCCACACGCTCACTCGTTCGCGGAGCGGCTCTGTAAGAGCAGAGTCAGTGTGGGAGTATGTCACCAAGGACACAACCTGCTGAACCAGCACCGACAATTATATAGTTATAGAGCATCTTAGATTTAGGCTCAAATGGAACTATTGGCTGATGTGAGTAGTTAAAATTAACATTGAGTCTGTGGCAAAAGTCAATTTATGCTTTTTGCTATGTAGCTATAGTACCTATTACTGTGAGCTGTTCCCAAAAAAATAACCCCTGAGTCTGTTGCTGTTAGATCACAGCTCGACCAACTAAGGGGTATCGATGGCTGAATTGCGTAAGCTATTTACTACTATCCACAGCCGCTGTATGCGATCGCGTTTTCGGAAAGTTAACCTTAGGTATAAGTTGATAGTAAGAGGAGTTGCTCAGACGTCAGGCAACTAGTATGTAGCTGGAAAACCCTTTGGAGCTGTTACACAAAAAAAATACCCCTGTCTTGCTCTTAGATCACAGACAGAGGAATTAAGGGGTATCGATGACTGAATTGCGTAAGCTATTTACTACTATCCACAGTGGCTGTATGCGTACGGGTTTTCCCAACGTTAACCAAAGAGTTAACCAATGGTATAACTTCAGCGTAAGGTTGCTCAGACATCAGACAACTAGTATTTAGCTGGGACAAGCCTTTGAGCTGTTCCAAAAAAAATACCCTCTGAGTGTCTTGCTGTTAGATCACAGCTCGACCAACTAAGGGGTATCGATGGCTGAATTGCGTAAGCTATTTACTACTATCCACAGCGGCTGTATGGGTAAGGGTTTTCGAAAAATTCACCAAAATAATGTATTACTTCAGGGTAAGGCGAGCTGGTAAAGTGTTTTTGAAATTTAGAAAACACTAAATCTATGTGACTCAGAAAATTAGATCAGGATTTATGAAAAATATCACAGGACTTGCTAACAATGATTAAACAAATTTGTTGGCATCAGCATACTCATCAATGTTGGTGTAGAATAATGTAACTTCTTGACTTTTATTAATATTTTTATCTGCGATCAAATGTGACCATAAACCAATTTGATCTTCGATCCAGTCCACACGAGCATTCGGGTTTTCTGCGTGATTACAAAGAGAAGCTAAACCAAAAACAAGATATCCAGTCACATTTTTACTTTTGCCATACTCTAACGGCTTTACGAAGTAATACTTGAATATTTCCGTTTCATTTATGTTTGGTATTTTGTTTATAGAAAAAATACCAACAGGAGCAACTTCAATTAATGTTCCTTGGGGAATATCCTGTGTCGCAATAATGCCCCTTCCTTTATTAGGAATTTTGTTGACTTCAATCATTGATTATTTCCAATTTATAATTTTAAACCATCAATTTATGATAGTTTATTTTACCATATTATTACATCCCAATCTAGCGAAATTAGCAACATCACCGTCCAAATCAACGAGTTAGACCTGACAGGGACAATTGTTACTATTTAACCGTTCACTCTCCCTGCAAAAAAGCGATCGCTAAAACTACCTACTCAAGATGATGAAGTAGTTTAGGTTCATCTGTGCGGTTGTCATCTTTTATGAATCGAGCCATGATTGATTATATCTCAAGTCCTGACTTTTAGGATACAACAATCTGGCCTCTGAGAAGGACTTTTCCTCCCTCTACAGTTTGAATGTATGAGTGAACATGAACCTGGTACACTTCAGAATTGGAGATAGTGGCCGTTACTTTTCATATAGGCGGTTCATCAACAGATTTAGTTGTTCGTGTTGCTTGTGGATGGTTTTGTTACCCTCCTGACCCTCCCAACACTTGCACGCTATGAATCTTTTTGCTCCTTATGTGATTACTCCGGCTCTGATATTTGAATCCTTGTCATAATTTTATTACCATAAAAATTTTTTTTTTACAAGCCGTAAGTAATATATTGATGGGAACATCCCAATTTGGTAAATCTATCCCTAAAACTAACGATAATACTAGGGTTTGGAACAGGGTAAGCGCAAGAAAAATTGAGCCAAAATGTGATATAGAGCAAGGCTTATTGATTCTTGCGTTTACTCTGGGGTTTAAAACCCTAATTAAAAGTGTTATGTACAAAAATGGTATGCTTCTTAATTATTGATGATTAACGCTTGATAATCGCTAAATTTTATCATTGCTTGATTCGAGGAAAGGAGATTGATTTAGTGGCAAATCAACTGAAACGCATCGCCATGTGGGCTAGTCCACGATGTCTTTCGACAGTTCTACTACGTTCTTGGGGAAATCGCCCGGATACCTTTGTACAAGACGAGCCGTTTTATCCACATTATCTTTCAGTCACTGGTCGGAAAGACCCGGGAATGGACGAAGTGCTCAACCGTTATGAAACAGACTGGGTCAAGATTGTAGAGCAAGTGACGACCGGGTCAATACCAAACGACAAATCTATCTATTACCAAAAGTTTATGATATATCGACTCCTACCCCATATCGACATTAGTTGGGTTCCCCAATTGACCAACTGCTTTCTGATTCGTGAACCTCAGGAGATGCTCCTATCTTATCTTCGGCTATGGCCTAATCCGACATTGGACACCATAGGGATGCCACGACTTAAGCAATTGTTTGAAATAGTCCGTGACTATTCAGGTCTCATTCCGCCGGTAATCGATGCCCGTGACCTACAGGAAAACCCACGCCATACTTTGTCCTTGCTCTGCGAAGCGGTAGAGGTTGAATTTACAGATGCGATGTTAAATTGGTCTAAAGGCAACCCAACCGATGATATTTGGTCTAAATATCAGTGGTATGACACGGTGAGAAACTCAACCGGGTTTCACCCCTACAAACCCAAAAACGATGCCATCCCGGAGCGCTTTGATGACCTTCTTTCCCAGTGCAATGAAATCTACAGGGAATTATACAAATATCGCCTTGTGTGACAACGAAAGGGTGACAAACAAGCTCAGGGCAAACGCATCTTGTTGGGTAACCGGGGATAGTTATCAATAAATCCTGGCTTATGGTGCTTGTTGAGAAGATACTTTCCAAATATAGTGTTTTTTTAATTTATAAAATACTATAATACAGGACTAAAAAAATTATTAGATGCGTTTGCCCTGCGGCTGTATGCGTACCGGTTTTCGCAAAGTTAACCAAAATGTATAACTTCAGGGTAAGGCGAGCTGGTAACAGGTGATGCAACTAGTATGTAGCTGGGAAACGCTTTTGAGCTGTTACACAAAAAAAATAACCCCTGAGTCTGTTGCTGTTAGATCACAGCTCGACCAACTAAGGGGTATCGATGGCTGAATTGCGTAAGCTATTTACTACTATCCACAGCAGCTGTAA
>NZ_JAAHGN010000473.1:0-5582 GCF_010672485.1 Moorena sp. SIO2C4
TTTGTCCCTTTTTTGGGGACCAACCCTTTTGGGGCGAGCGTGTTCATGCCCTTGGTGTCGGCAGTAAACCGATTCCCCAAAAGACATTGACTGCCGAGAAGCTGGCTACTGCTATCCGCGAAGTGACGACAAACCAGACCATTCGGCAAAATGCTGAAGCCTTGGGGAAACAAATCCGGGATGAAGATGGCATTGCTAATGCGATCGCTATTATTGAATCTCGATTGGGTTAGGATTTTAGGGAGTCGGGAATCGGGAGTCGGGAATCGGGAGTCGGGAGTCGGGAGTCGGGAGTCGGGAACAGGGAAGAAAGAAGAGGGAATTGTTAATGGGATGGGTGGGTTATGAACATACCTTACTACTCACTTCTTGCTTGAATAACTATGGGATGCGATCGCGATGGATGTTGCGATCGCACTTTCTTTTTTCAAAGATAAGTCACCGGGCAAAAGGCACTGCTTCTACGGGGTTTGCTAAACTCGATTAAGTGACCTGGATAACGCCCTGCCATGACTGACTCAATTACCTTAGATGACTTCTATAAACTCTTTCAAGAGAGCGAACGTCAACGTCAGGAAACTGAGCGAATTCTGCGGGAGTCTTTAGAACGGTCTCGCCATGAATTTCAGCAGAACCTGGCTGAATCAAGAGCTGAATTTGATCGACGGGCGGCTGAGGCGGATCGACGGCTGGCTCGCGTGGAAGCTATTGCGGCTCAGACGAATCAGGCCGTTAATGCCTTGACCAGTCGCTGGGGCAACTTTGTGGAGAACCTGGTGGCTCCTGCGGTGGTTCGTCTGTTTCAAGAACGGGGGATTTTGGTCACTGCCATATTCCAACGGGTAAAGGCAAGGGCAGGATCTCAGAACCTGGAAATCGATATTTTGGCAGTCAATACCAATGTGGCAGTGGCGGTGGAAGTAAAATCTCGCCTGACCCAGAAGAATCTACGACAATTCCTGACTAATTTAGAACAATTTAAGACAATCATGCCCCATTACAAAAACTATCGTCTGTATGGTGCTGTGGCTGCCATTGAAATTGATGGGGATGTTGATAAGTTTGCCTATAACCAGGGGTTATTTGTGATCCAACAAGCGGGGGAAAGTGTTTTGATTAGCAATGCCCCTGATTTTGAACCCCGTGCTTGGTAGGTAAACCGATCGTGTCTGTCAAATGACATATATACTGTGGAGTCATCAAATGCGCGAACAACAGCGTAAAAATCCTCCTCCTTTTCTTGAAAAACTCCGACAGTTTAAAGCTGAAAAAGAGGCTGCCTATCAAAAGACTAAAACAGTAGAGGCTAGTTAGATGAATATCAAAACCAAATTAGTTTTATGCCTCTACTTTAAAATTTGATAATAGTAATGTTATCAAACTTCCCTATTTTGAATTAACTACTCCCTGCTCCCTGCTCCCTGCTCCCTACTCCCTACTCCCTAACACCCAAATTTTGTCCTTACCTATGACACAAGAACTTATAGACCTCAAAACTAGCATTGTAGAAGGACGATACGCAGATGCTTTAGCAATTGTCGATGAATTAGAAGGGATGAGTAAACAGGCAATTTTGCGTAATATTGATTCGTTCCTAGTCAGGCTATTTATCCACTTAATTAAAAATCAAGTTGAGCAGCGTTTAACCAATTCTTGGGCAGCTTCAATTGCCAGTTCAATTCTGGAAATTAAAAAGCTAAATCTTAAAGATAACAAGACTTCCTATTATATTAAACCTGAACAATGGCAGCCCAGATTAGAGGAAGCACTAGAAGCAGCGATCGCTCCTGCTAGTCTGGAAGTTTTCAATGGAGAGTTAAGGCGGTCTCAACTTTCCCAGAGGCTGGATAAACCACAGCTGATTTTGACTGCCAATAGTTTACTTAGTCTGACTTACCGCTATTCAGCTAAAGAACTGCCAGCAGTTTTAGATGATTATTTAACTGAATTACCAGGTGGCGAAGAGTGGGGTAGATAATTTATCCTGAGCAATAGTAAGCTATTTTCCTACAGGATTTACCTCATAAATAGCGTAAAAATCCTCCTCCTTTTATTGAAAAACTCCGACAGTTTAAAGCTGATTTGTAAATAAAAGCTTAAGAAGCTAATCGGCGAGTCATAAAACGAAAGAACGAGCCATAAATCATCGCTTCGCACTTTGGTAGTGTACAACTCATAATCCTTATATAGGTTACAGGCTAATCAGCCCGTCATTGAGTTCCCTTTATATTATCTTTACAAATCAGCTCTAAGTTCGCGGGGATAACGTTTATAAATTACCCTTGGTGCATCTCATTTTTACAAAAAAACTAGGATTATCAGGCTTAAACCCTTATAATCCCGTTCCCTGAGTTATTGATTGCCAACTTTGAGATTCACCCATTACCCATTACCCTTTACTAGTCTGTCTAAGCACAAAAAATCAAAAAACTAGATTATATAAGTTATTTTTTTGTCAAAAAATAATCTTATAAGTTTTACTTATAATTAAGAGAAAATTAAGATTAATAGTTGATAAAAATACGTCGAAATACTGATTGTCAATTAGAAGGAAATATGATAAAAATATCACTACAAATAGCGATAGGTTAGGAGTTGGCTGTAGCGATTGGCCGTAGGCCACGCTACGCGAACGCATCATCACTACCCAGCCCAAATGCCAAAACCACATCACCAAGCAGTCAAGTAAAAAAACGCGATGTTCCTTTGGAACCGCTTCGCGATTGGCCGTAGGCCACGCTAAAAGCGATCGCGCTGTTGCTGAATCAAGCTATGAACGAACAATAGAATTAGCTTGTGCTAACGTCAGCTGACCTTAGCTCTTATTGGTAAATTAGACATAGCACTGGTTTCCCAAAGCAAAGAGCCTTATGACTGCTAAAACGATCTCGCGCTACGTTACTCGTAATCCGGAAATTTTGAACGGAGAACCAATCATCATCGGCACTCGGACATCTGTGCGTGCTATTGTTGGTTTATGGCGCTTGGGTATTATGCCAGAAGAAATTCTAAACCATCTAACTCATTTGACTCTGGCGCAAGTATTTGATGCCTTAAGTTTCTATCTTGACAATCAGGGTGAGATTAATGAATACATTGAGCCGAACCAAGTCCCTGATGAATTGGTGCATCCATCTGTAAAGTCTATCTTAGGTTGATCGTGAACTAAAAAAACGCGATGTTCCTTTGGAACCGCTTCGCCATCGCGCTGTTGCTGAATCAAGCTATTAACCAAAAATAGAATTAGCTGGTGCCAAGGGAGTCAGTACTTAATTTCCTGACTCCCATAACCGCTGACCGCTGACCGCTGACCGCTGACCGCTGACCGCTGACCGCTGACCGCTGACCGCTGACTGCTTAAGCTTTACAACAAACCAATGATGCTAATAGTGAATATGCTCTTATCAAAAAAGTCGCTATTGCCAGGTGCCAGGGCAAAGTCAACTACCGAGCCTTTTTGCACTGTGCTGGATACAGTGAAATCAACCCCAAAACCATCCCTGCCATCGATTGCATCAGACCAAATTTTAGTACCATCAACAAAGATATAGGCAATCACACCATCGCTGGCAGTACGACGGTCTTTCTTGGCCAGGTGACCCTTGAACGTAACTTCCCCCTCAATGTCACTAACCCAGCGACGAACTCCCCACTGCTCAACCCTTTGCCGTCTACCGCTGGTTTTGGGACCGTTGGGATGAGCAATAGTGCTAGATAGCTCAGTCCAGTATTTTCCTTGCTTCACTTTCCAGGACCCCTTAGTGTATTGCTGCATTTCATGGAAATCAGCACTGGTCAGGGAACCATCGTAGTAGCCATAGAACCAGTTATGCTCTCCTTGAGTGTCAGAAAAATCCTCCACTGAATTAGCAATTTCAGTAGGCACGGGAACATGGTTAACCTGAATTTCAAACCCATTGCTGACAGTTTTGCATAGCTCGTCAGACGCTGTTACAGTAATTGTGGTTGTGCCAATGTCCTCGCTACTGGGAGTACCACTGAACGTAGTGCCATCGAAATTCAACCAGCTCGGTATGGTTGCACTAAAGCTCAGACTATCTCCATCGCGATCGCTAAATGTTGCTTCCCCAATTGTCAGGGTAAAAGGCTCATTCTCGTTAATGCTTTGAGCGCCAATGGGATTAGCCACTACAGGGGCAGAATTATTTGGGGGTTCATAGACGTAGAGAGATCCACAGTTTTCCCAGCGAACTTCGTCGAGACTGGAACGGTCTTTGTTGGTATTTGTCAACCAATCGCCATTAATCTTTAAATAATCCAAATCTGTCAGCACTTGCATTATCTCTAAATTCGTCGCTGCTTCATTGCTGTCAGTTTTTATCCATCCACCCTCTGCATTCAGAGGTATGGTGTAGGGAGTCCATTGGTCTATAGTGGGCGTCGATACATGGTTCTGTAGTTCCAAACCACCACCACTTATGGTTAAACCATTTGTTAAACTGTTATTTAAACTATTGATATCCTCGGTAATCTGATCGCTATTTTCCAAATTAACCTGAACAGAAAACCTGAGGTTTCCATTGAAAAAACTGGATTTGTCACCAACAAACTTCTCGGGGGCAACGTAATCGTAGGGTCCATCACCGACTTGATCATCATTATGAATGTAACCACCAGTGATGAATCCACAGATTTTAGACTGTTCGGGGTCAAATTCTTGATCATTGAGGTCAACAACGATCCAATCCTCTGTGCCAGTATCAAAGTAACTGACCGGCTCGATTACGCTTTCAATCGCCTGAGCTGGCTGTGGAATCATGAGCATGGCACAAGACAATAGTGCCGCCCACAGAACAATACGGATTTTTTTCATCAAAATTTTCGCAGCAGAATACACCACTTACACCCTAAGGGTGAGAGTTAGCACGGGGCTTTCAAGGTGTGGACGCAATACCGCACTCAGCCCCTTTCCGCTGCACCTCCAACTAATGGTTTACAGATTAATCCGGTACTACGTGTGAGTAGCCCTGTTGTGTTTTGCTGCAAGTAACTGCAAACAGCTCAATGGTCCCCTTTGTGGAAACCGTAGCTAAAGTATGGTCAAAGGCTTTGCAGATCTTAAATTTTGCCCAAACTCTAATTTTATAGGAGTTTAGGCTTTTTAGATATTTTTTTTGATTTACAAGCTCGTGTATCTTGATAGATAAGGGTTTCAGGAATTATCAATTACCTTTCCTCCTCCCCTTATTGAGAAGATATTTTGTTTAATACCATAAGATGCGCATCTGATCAAATCCTGTTATTTTTGACTGTTGAGTTTTTATAGGACTTACGAAGTTTAGTTGGTTTTGCCCCCCTAACCCCCCAAGTTTGGGGGGGAATGATGTCAAAGTCCCCCGCCCCCCTAACCCCCCAATACTGGGGGGGAAGAGCGCGGATGCTTCGCTTTTTGACAGTGGGGGACCAACGGGGGCATGCGTAAGTCCTGTTTCTCAATGAGCTCCCTGGTGAAAAACCAATGGTATTCCTAAGATGAACCAATCAACCGAGGGGCTATATAATCTATTACCTGCGATCTACCGGCAGCGAGATTTTGCCCAAGGGGAACCCCTACGGGCGCT
>NZ_JAAHGN010000474.1:0-5535 GCF_010672485.1 Moorena sp. SIO2C4
TAGAGTTGGTGACTGGAGTTCGTGTGCTCTTCCGATCTTTAGAAGCGATGCAGAGGTGCGACCCGTGGCGAATTTAATTCGCCAAGGTCAAACGCACCATTACGGTCTTGGGGAGGCAGCGCGGTCTTGGGGGTCCCCCCCATGAGCGACTGCCGTGGTTTCCCCCACTCGCTATTGCATCAAGACAATGTCAAACATCTTAATGGGTAGTGCTATATAAGTTACAGGTTGTAGGTGATCAGCTTACAGGTTATTAAGCTAGTGTGCATTTAATTGGCATATTTTATATAGGACTTACGCAAATACCTCAATTTAACGCTACCTGTAGGGTTTGCAAAACCTTGACCACCATACCCATGGAGTCTGTGCGTAAGTCCTGTTATACTTTCGGAATTAGGGAAGGCAGACAAGGGGGATAAAAGGGCAGTGTTGTCTTTCCACTCTTATCTCTCTTCCCGCTCTTCCCCCAGAAAATAATTTCTGATCAAGGTCTCCTCTACTCCAGATTGAGTAGACCTCTTGCAAAAGTATTTTTCTAATTAGTGTTTGCGTCAATTCTTGTCCACTGTTCCCAGATCCGCTGTTCCCTGTTCCCGACAACTGCCGCGAAGTCTAGTGTGCCATTGACCGATAACCCAAGCCTCGATGGTGATGATTTTGCCAAAAAAGCCGTCTGATTCGTCTATCCCCTGGTTTAGCATTGGCATAACTGCCATTGTTTTACTGTCACTCGCCCTGCGATTTTGGGGACTGGGTCGATTTAATCGCCTGGTATTCGATGAAGTTTACTACGCTATATTTGCCAATAACTACTTAACCGGTACTTCCTTTTTCAATCCCCATCCTCCCCTAAGTCAGTACATCATTGCCATTGGCATCTGGATTGGCTCTCACCTCCCCTTTGGACAGGATACGGTTAACGAGCTGACTGGTTCGTTACGGTCTACCTGGAGTTACCGATGGCTGAATGCCCTGACGGGTTCTTTGATTCCGATGGTAGTGGCGGCTTTGGCTTATCAACTCAATCGACGTCGCAGCTATGCTTTGATTGCTGCTCTGTTCGCAGCTACTGATGGTTTATTCCTAGTAGAATCCCGCTATGCCCTCAACAATATATATTTAGTGATCTTGGGATTACTGGGTCAGTTGTTTTTGCTGCTGGCTCTGAATCATCAGGCTACAAAACGCTGGCTGATGCTAATCTTATCTGGTGTCTTTTTTGGTGCTTCCGCAGCGATTAAGTGGAATGGCTTGTGGTTTTTGTTAGGTATTTATATAGTATGGGCTGTCGCTTGGGTATGGCAATTATTTAGAACCTATTTTGGGCAGACAACCCGTACTCGTCCCATACCATCGTTAAGCCATCCATTACAACACCTGACCCAACTGAATGTCGGGCACATCCTGCTGAACTTGGTAATTTTACCAGCTCTCACCTACAGCCTCCTGTGGATTCCTCACTTACTGATGAATCCTACCCCTGGATTCTGGGAGTCTCAAGTCAAAATTTTAACCTTCCATCAAAATGTCGGCAGTGGCACTGACGTCCATCCTTACTGTTCCCGGTGGTATAGTTGGCTGTTAATGTGGCGTCCGGTTGCTTACTTTTATCAGACTGCTAGTCACACCCCTGAGGCTGTTTCCACTGACTCCCCCTTATCGGCTGGTGGGAGCAATTTAATCTATGATGTCCATGCCATGGGCAATCCTTTCCTATGGTGGCTCTCGACTACAGCAATTTTGTTGCTGTTGCTGCTGTTAACCCAACGCATCATCGAAGGGGTGGGCTGGAAATCCATACCAACCTCCTATACCTGGATTACCCTCTATTTGATCGTAAACTACGCCGCTAACCTATTGCCCTGGACGAAAGTGACTCGCTGCACGTTTCTTTATCATTATATGGGAGCTTCAGTGTTTTCAGGATTAGCACTAGCTTGGCTAGTTGACCGCTGGCTACACAGTGAGCAAAACCAGTATCGTAGTGCTGGTGTCACTGTAATCTTGGTAGTTGTACTAGCTTTTATATTCTGGTTACCAATTTACTTAGGTATACCTTTGTCTGAGTCAGGGTATCACCTGCGGATGTGGTTCCGTTCCTGGATTTAGCGACAAGTTCTTACTATCAAAGTTCAGCACCTATTGATGTTTTATATAATCAATAATGGGCAGTTTGTCACCATTTATTTTCCCGGCTGTTGCTGGTACATAATAATAACATAAATCCAGATAGCGCTGAGCAATTACAGAATGAGCTCAGGAAAAGATTTGAAATCCAAAATCATCAAGTATTCAAGAATGATACCGGGTAGAAAAGTTATATCGATGTATTTTTGGTCACCCCTAAGGATACCGAAACAGCCTTAGAATAAGTGGCTTTCAAAGATATCACTTAAAGCAATTGAAAATTTGCTCTTAAGAATCAACAATCAACAATCAACAATCAACAATTAACGTAAGCATTCAGCTATCAGCTATCAGCTATAGCAGTCGCCAGGGCAGTTAGGACATCGACATTAGTCTCAAACCTAAGTAAGCGCAAGAGTTTTTCTGACTTCTGACTTCTGCTATATCAGCCATTGACTTGTGGCCACGTTACTTGAGGTGCTTATCGGCTATGGGCACGCTACTGTTCGTGCAGCACCTCAAGTAGCGCAATCGGTGCTTTTGAATGAAATAAGCTGACCGCTGACCGCTGACCGCTGAATGCTTACCAATTAACGATCTTCCTTTCGTTGCCACAACAGTTTTAGTCCTGCGACTAAACCTAAGCCAAGGGGAGTCGTGGGTTCTGGTACTGACTCTGGCTCTGATGGTGTGTAGTCGTAAGTAACCTGGACATCCCCTTGAGCTTTTGTTGCGATCGCATTGAGTATATTAGCGGTTCCGTTAACAATCGATATGGTTTCCGCAGAAAAGAAAAAGTCTACGGGTTGAGTGCCCAGGAATGCATTAAATACGGAACCATTTGTGAATGTCTTCTCACCAGATACATTAGCGGTTAGTCCGATGAATGAAACTGCAGACTCGCCCTGAAAATCTAATGTGCCATCATAGGCAGCGACAACGGCTGAATCTCTTACTGTTGCTGTCTGTGTGAACAGGGTTGTATTATTTGCTCCGACCAATGTGAATAAGCCTTCCAGATTCCAAGTCAGAGTTGCTGGCTTTGCGTCTAGGCTTTCGCTCCGTGCGTCTCCTGACATTAGCCCGTTAAATTCTATGGTTACCGCATCAAGGGTACCGAGACTGGTGTCGAAGGGGTTGATAACAGGTGTGAGAGGCTCGTCATTGATATTTGTTGGGATCAGTGGCACTGAAGCGGATTGAACGATCGTGGCACTCCTAGCTGCAGTAGTAGTTGCCACAATACTGGTTAAGACAGAAACAGTAGCTACGCAAATCAGATATTTGGTTTTCATTGATATGAAATTCAATCTTCATTTACAAATTAATTATTTTTTTTGTGAATGGCAATTTTATTTTTTGGTATTTATGGCCTTGTCAAATATTTTTTATCCGAATATTTTCTGATTTCTTTTTTTATTATTTGTGTTATAGCGCTGTGCTCAGGGAAAAGGGAACAGGGAACAGGGAACAGGGAACAGGTAATAATTTAGCTTGTCACATAAATCTTTGAGCAATTCTTAGTCCCTTTAATTTGTCAATAATTGAGCAGCCATTGCTATAGATAAAGTCCCATTAATCACTTACAAAATAGTCCCTGTATTTTTGTTAATAGGTAAATTTAAACTTAAAAATTGTCAGGAATCAATTAACCATTAACCATTAACCATTAATCATTAACCATTAAAGAATTTGGAAACTGAGCATTCAATGCTGGCAATACTGGACAGGGTTTCTTCTGCTGCAAGTTATCTCCTTTACCACTAAAGGTATTCCACCGAAATGGTCCCAAATCGGCGGCGGCCATCCACAGCAACCGTTTAGCTCGGGTCATGGCTACATAGAGCAAGCGGAATTCTTCAGCAGTCTTAAGCTGTGCGGCTTGTTCCCAAGCCTCGGGTGCCATGGGTAAGGGTTTACCGTGAAGATAGGCACGAATTTGAGCTCTGGCTACTTCTGCTAGGGTAAATTCTCCCAAAAACTGAGCGGCAGTAGGTACCCACGGATTACCTGGAAGGGTGTCTTCATGGAGAAAGGGCAAGAAAACATAGTCCCAGTCTAATCCTTTGGCTTTGTGCATGGTGATCACAGTCAGTTGATGGGAACGCAGATAAGGGGAGTCTGTATTGTCTGGGTCTACAGGTTCAAAACGTTCTGAGCTAACGATTTCCTGAAGTACTGCTAGAGTTTCACTGATAGAACTGTTGCCAAAGGTCTGTTTTGCTATCCGTTCGGCTAATTTATCTGCTGTGGCTAGCTCGGATTGGTCATAGTTTAAGGTCTGAGCCAGGAAGGAAATTAGGTGATAATTGGGGAGTTCTAAACGAGCACGCAGTAAATCACAGCAGTAGCGGCGAGCTTTGATAACTGCTTTTGTCTGGGGTGGGTCCAATGGACCAGGATAGAGGAATTGTTCGGGATAGGTGGATAGAGCATTGAGGTCTTGGGTGGGAATTAACTGACGTTTTACCAAGACATCTAGGGCAGCTTTTAGGTAATCCGGAGAATGGGGACGGTCGAGAAATTGCAGCAGTGTTAGGATTTGACTGGGAACGTGGGATTCGCGATCGCGTTTTTGGACATCATACACTTCAATCTCATGCTGGCGTTTAAGATACTCCAGTTGTTCCACCACAAAGCTCCCTTGTCGATTCTCCCGTACTAACACAGCAGCGTTATGGTTTTGGTTTTTGGCAAATAGCTCCACTACTCGCTTTCCAATCAGCTCGACTGTGTGGTAAATGTCTTTAGGAGTGTAAAGTTCTAAACCTCTCCCTTCTGGATTTGGGTTGGCATCCGGTTGAGGGTCATTGGCATCTACTCGACGAATGGTTTGAGGACGAAAGGGTAGCTCGGGAGACGGTTGGGTTTGGGGGATAGAGTCTGGCTGTGGTACTGTTTCGGTAGAGTTTTTGCTGCCATAGGTGCTATTGACCCAATTCACGATAAAGTTGGCAGCATTGATGATAACCTGGCTACTGCGACCCGCTTGATCCATGGTGGCTAAACGTCCTATTCCCTGACATTCTTGGCAAAACCAATTGAAATAAATTGGGTCAGCTGGGGTAAAGGTAGAGTTAATGGCTTGATTGGGGTCTCCAACTCGGATCAGATTTAGGGTATGGTGTTGGGAGGTTGAAGGTTGGGAGGTTGAAGGTTGGGAGGTTGAAGGTTGGAAGGTTGAAGGTTGAGAGGTTGAAGGTTGGAAGGTTGAAGGTTGGGAGGTTGAAGGTTGGGAGGTTGAAGGTTGGGAGGTTGAAGGTTGGAAGGTTGAAGGTTGAGAGGTTGAAGGTTGGGAGGTTGAAGGTTGGGATCTCTCTCCCAACGAGTCCCAGTGTCCCAACTGTAAGAAAGCATTCCTCTTTAAGAACGGTAAGTTATAGTCCACCACAAGAAACAGTAATCTCC
>NZ_JAAHGN010000475.1:0-5571 GCF_010672485.1 Moorena sp. SIO2C4
TCACGAATCAACCTATAGCCATCCCGCAAGTTGGCAAGGTCAACTTGCGGGATGGCTATGGGTTGATTCGTGGTGGGGAAGCCTGGCTGCTCAATGTCCATATCTCTCCGTACCAAAATATCAACGAATATTTTAATCATGACCCCCGTCGCAGCCGAAAACTACTGCTGCACCGTAAGGAAATCAATAAGCTCACCGGTAAATTAGAACAGCAAGGTTTAACCCTTGTCCCCTTAAAGATTTATTTGAAGCGCGGCTTGGTTAAAGTCAGCATTGGTTTGGGCAGAGGGAAAAAGCTCCATGATAAGCGGGAGACGATCAAGAGGCGTCAGGATCAGCGAGATATGGCAAGGGCTATTAAACGTTATTGAAGGTTGAACGCGATCGCGTGGCCGAAAGGCCAAGGTTGGTTAGTTGGTTGGTAGGTTGAAGGTTGAAGGTTGAAGGTTGAAGGTTGAAGGTTGGTAGGTTGAAGGTTGAAGGTTGTTCGCTCTTGGCGTTCCCGTAGGGTAGGTTGAAGGTTGTTTGGTCAGCACAAAACTAGCAACCTGTAACTTGGTAACTTGTAACCTGCAACCTGCAAAGCAACCTGCAAACTTTAAACTTTTGACGGGTCAGAATTTGGATTGACATAGAAACTGGCAATAATGGCGACGACTAGCCACCATAGGGTCTGCACTTGAGGACGGTACCAAACGGTATCTACCAGACCATGGGCGAGCATTCCTGACATGGTGGCAATGGCTCCCATCAGCCAAAATCCCTGACGGTTCGCTAAATTTCTCAGACGACTCAGTTGTTGCATGCCTTGGTTGAAGGTGACTATCAGCAACCAAAGGAAACATAACATCCCGATCAAACCCATTTCTACGGCAGTTTCTAGGAAAATGGAATAGGCACTGAGGGCGGTATATTTGGGGCGTTGGAAAAGGGGATAGATTTTGTTGAAGGCGTTGTTACCTGGACCAATGCCAATGATGGGTCGGTCACGAATCATGTCCATCACCGCAGACCAAACATTCATGCGGAAGTTGTTACTACTATCTTCCCGACCAACAAAAATACTAGCAATGCGATCGCGTATAGCTGGAACAAACATGACGGCGAGAAGCATCACCCCAGCACAACTGCTTAATAGTGCTGGCATTGCCCAAGGGCGTAATTTAGGGGGCAACTGCACACTGTACCAATACACCAGCAGGATCAAGAAGACGAAAATACAAACAACAAAACCAATCCATCCACCCCGACTAAAGGTTAGCACTAGACAAATTGAATTCACGACTACCATCGTCAGTGCTAAGGCTTTGGGGAGCAAACCCTGCCAGACAAATACTGCTGCCAAACTCAATGCTACTGCTGGGATCAGATAACCAGCTAGTAAATTCGGGTTGCCCAGATAACTATAAACCCGCGTCAGTTTTGCTGCTGCTGAAGTGGGGTCTACCCAGGTAGCTAATGCTTCAGCCCCAAAAAACCACTGCCGCAAGCCGTAAATACTGACAATTAGTGAGATATGGAGAAAGAGGGTAATAATCCAGCTACGAAGGGGACGAGAACGTAATACCCTTGCCATCAGGGCAAAAAAGAACAAATAAAGGGTTAATTTTACCAAACCACTAGAGGCAGCCCCTTTCACCGGAGAGAGTGCGGTGGCTATAGTGGCAACACTCCAGTACAAAAAAACTAACAGATGAATGGGGCTTACCTTCGGCTTTCCTATATCATCGGATAAGGTTAGCAATACCCATAACCCTGCACTTGCAATTAACAAGATGCCTACTAGAGCATTGGAAACAAAAGGAGCTAAACTTAACACCAGAGCAACTATCATCGCTCCTATTGGGTCAGACCACTGTAGGAGCAAGCTACTCTGACGCCAAGCATCTAGGAGTCCTACCAGGCGATACAAATAGCTAGTGCCTCGCCACCGATACAGCTGTAAATTTGAAAGAGTAAACTTAGCCCATGCTGAATTCATTGTCTATTTTTTATTTGAACCCACCTCATCTATAATCTTTGATTTTATATCAGGATTCCTTCACCAAATACTAAAAAACTTTTCGACGCTTCCCGAAAAGCTGGCGTTCTCAGGGGGTCTTTAGCACTTTTGCTATCGACCACTTCAGAAAGACTAAGCAAAATTAAATAATTTATTAACTGAGCAACCTTTATCAGCCGTTAGTCTTCTATTTATGAGTTTTTTTGATAAATACGGTCTAGGTCTGATGGCTAGATCACCTTGACAGTACCGTTGCCTAGATTAGTTTAACATATGAGTCAATGAATCGGAACAGTGGTTTAACAGTTTTGATCAGGAGACTCTAATTGCGGTAAAGTAATCACGTACCGATACCCTAACTCTGGCAAACCTTGAACAGAAATTTTTCCTCTATGGCGTTTAGCTAAATGGCAGCTTAGTAATAGCCCTAAACTTTCACGAGATTCACTATTCTGAGGTCTTTTTTCCGATTCAGAACCCCAACTAGTAGTTTCTGGATCAAAAGAACTGGATAAAAACTGATTGTCACAGAGGAAGTTTGAACTCGAAGGTAGTTCACTTATTCCCAGTGCTTCAGTGATGAATGGGGTTTCTAAAGCATTAGCAACCGCTGCTGCTGCTGAGGGGGATTGTAACGGTAACTCATAAATTTGTCCGTACATCTGAGGTAGACCATCTCCGAGCCAGGGGTGAGAAACCCAAACCGCGATTTTCAAAGACACGACATTAGCCCTCTCCAAATCAGTTTTTCGAGAGACATGGATGCGTACTTCACCCCCTGCCTCAGCCGAGTAAATCACACTGAATATGAGGTAATATAGCATTTGTCGTACCTTTTCTTTATCCAGAAACCAGATGCGATTACCTGGCTCTACAGATAGATGCAACTTTTGTCGATGTTGCTGGGCTATCTGTGCTAAATTGTTCATTGCTTGTTGACAGAGCATTTCAATATCTACAGCAGTTAAATTTAGTTGTTCGCTGTTTTCATCAAAAATCCCCAAGCAAAGAATTTCATCAACCATCAAGACCAGCTGACGACCACTGCAATAAACAATTTCTAGATATTCTTTTTGTTTATCAGTCAAAGACCCATAAACTTGGCGACTTAATACACTAGCCATTCCCATAATCGATGTTAGAGGTGTGCGCAATTCCTGTGTCAGCTGAGTTAGTAATTTGTACTTAATGGTGTGAACTGAGTTAAAACCAGCTATCCCATCTAGAGAGACATTCCTAGGGCTAGAAGTTTGGCGATCAGACTCGACTTCCTGAGAGTGCTGAGGCTCTGTTGAAGAGTTAGTTAGCCAGTTAACAAAGCGGTCACGCTCTTTTTTCAAAAAATGATTCCGCTCAAATTCACTGAGACTCCAGCGAGCGGTAATTGCCAAAAACTCATAATCTTTGGTGGTAAAATTGCGAGGTACTAAATCCATAACTGCTAGGGTACCTAAACACTCTCCGTCAGCAGTTAACAGTGGTGCACCTAAGTAAGAACGGATACCGTAGTGGTGAACCAGTACACTACTAGCAAAGACAGGGTTGGCGACTGTATCATTAATCGCCAACATTTGATGACTATCTACTACATAGCTACAAAAGCATTCACTACGGGGCAACTGACGGGACTGTGCCACTCGATTCATTAGCCCGATTCTAGATAATCCCACAGCTGATTTGATGTGCTGTTGCGTTTGTACCATAAAGCCCAAAATGCAGATAGGCACATCTAAAAATCTGGCAGTAGTCTGAGTTGCCTCGTCGAAAACTGGTACTGTTTCTGCTTCGAGTAGACCTAAATCCCGAAGAGTTTTCAGTCGTTTTTTTTCCCGTTCTTTAGCAGTCAAACCATCCAAAGTACAAAAAATTTGATTTTCTTTTGCCATAACCAACCCATTCCCCATGGTTACCTTTGGTAGCACCACAGTCCACTGGCTACTGTAGTGCTACCCACAACACTTAAGGTTCCCAGATAGAGTAGTGAAGTAAACAAATTCTCAGGAAAATAAATGCTTAAATAATGCCATTTTTTTTGGTATCAGAAGCATTTTTGCGGTTGTTTCGTTCCTGACCGCTTATGGGAGTGATGTCTGAGTAGACCAAGCTGGATGAGAAAGCAAAGAGGAAAATACCCGAACACCTCTGAGCTGATTCGAAAGAGGCAAATGACCTTTTGGTGCACTGAGATCCCAGATAAACTCATGGGGATATCGGGTCCAGCGATTGCCAGTTTTCCAACCAATTTTTGGCCAAAGTTTTTCCCAGTTCTTGCCTAAAGACAACCAAAGCTCCCGCTGCACAGAAAATCCAAATTTGCCTTGAGAGTGAATAACCCACAAGATATCAATAGTTTGCAAATCCGTAATCGGGAAATTGTCTACTTCCGAAAAATACAGCCATCTTCTCTGTACAGCAGCAGCTCCTGCTAACTCACAGAGTTTTTCGAGAGTAAGACGGTCAGCTGCGAGAAAGTCTTGTTTAACTAGCAGCTGTTGCACGGGTGTGTAATCAATGCCTGCTTCAGAACGTAGGGGTACAACCCCAGTAGGAAAATAAGTTTGCAGAAATTCATTGGTTTTGGGCATATTGGCTTGATGGAGGGCTTGATAGGCAAAACCAGCACTGAGGATAGTCGGGTTGGCATGTTGCTCCTGTAAAAATTCCATTAACACGTCTAACCCGGCAGTGCCAGTGCTGGCAAGTTCCTGAATCAAAGCCTGTTGTTTTTTTTCAGAACTAGACTTTAGCTGGCGCTGGAGTTCGGCAACTGTGTTAGAGACTTCTGCTGGGAACCGGGCCGTTTGATCGCTCATGAAGGGTAGGGTTTGAGGTTGCACTCAAGAAGGTTGAATGTGATAGCTTTTAAAGTCGAGAGTCAAGCAAGTTGATGCTTTTAACCTAGACTACGGCAAGGAACCGCTTGTATACAACCTTAAAGCTTATAATTGTCTAAGCTTAAACCTTTTACGATCAAGAACTTGTGCCAAAATTTCACCGAGCCTAGTCCGTCAATTGTCTGTAGCGGTGCTTCACTCATAACCTGGTGGAACAATTAACTTGCAGGTTAATTGTTAGGGGTTATGGGTTAGGTGTTGGCTTTGGTTAATGGTTAATAGTTAAGCGTGTAAGTGTTTAAGCGTGCTTAGTACCTAATGTAAGCGTGCTATCATGCCTAATGTAAGCCAGCCTATACTGAAGTAGATAGGGAGATACCGGTGAGGGAGAGACAACATCCGAGGGTATAAAAAGTTTTTTCCAAAATTGACAAATAATCAATTTACAAGCACAACAACTTACCAAATTTCAACCATTCTCTATTCTCACCTGCTTATCGAGCCTGAAGAATGCGGTTAATGATTTGAGTAGTGGAGGTAGGAAATTCAACCTGGACTAACTCAATCCGCCCCCCGTAGGATTGAACAATTTTGGCTTCTGGTAAAGTGGATAAAGTGTAGTCACCCCCTTTAACGTACACCTCTGGTTGCAGTGCTTCAATTAAACGATTAGCTGTGGTTTCAGCAAAAATCACTACCCCATCTACGGGTTTGAGAGTTGCCAGAATTTCTGCC
>NZ_JAAHGN010000476.1:0-1002 GCF_010672485.1 Moorena sp. SIO2C4
GCATTACCAGCACAGCAACAGCAGATGGTGTTTGAGTTTGTGGAGTTTCTGGCTCTTAAGTATGTTGAATCTGAGCCCAGTCAATCTCAGGCTCCTCGGATTTTAGGGTTGCTGGAAGGACAAGGATGGATGAGTGATGATTTCAACGAGCCTCTATGTTGATAATTAATAATTAAGAATGAATAATTTAGAAGTTAGAATTGGGGCGTTGCTGAATCAAGTAATGAATATGAGTGGAGTGGGCATCCTGCCTGCGGTTAAAATATCAGAAGCAAGATGCCCGTTCCACAAAATTCATAAAATCATTCCATTATTAAGCAATGCCTGGCCTTCTGCCTTCTGACTTCTGACTTCTGACTTCTGACTTCTCTCCTCCTTCAAACACAATCGCTGTCTTGATGCAGCGCGGTCTTGGGGAGGCAGCGCTGCATCGCTGTTTTGCCATTATTATAGAGTTACCTAAACTGTGGTTTGGGAGAGAGCCGCGCTTGAGGGGAGTCAACCAATAAGCGCGGCTCTTTTCGCCATGATTATATTATAAATAGTAGTTATGGTTGTTGTCAAGTGGAAAATCAAAAAAATCTGGATAATTTTTGATTTTGTTAATAATTATTTACAATCAAATTAATAGGAGGTTAGGAGTTAGGAGGTAAGGAGATTAGGAGATAGAAGGTAAGGAGATTAGGAGATAGAAGGTAAGGAGGGATGAGTCACAAAGGACTGTGCCAGTATTTAGTCAGCAATAGCAAACTTGACTTAAAAAATATTCTGTCTACTAATCTCCTATCTCCTAACTCCTAACTCCTAACTCCTAACTCCTAACTCCTAACCTCCTAATCTCCTTACCTCCTAACCTCCTTACTATCTCCTGTCTTCTGTTATCCCAGTATTTAGTCAGAAGTAACAAAATTGACTTAAAAAATATTCTAACTCCAACCGGGTGCATCTCAATGCATGCTGTTTGAGCCGGTGGTGCGTTACGGAACGGGCTGTCCTAACCGA
>NZ_JAAHGN010000476.1:1102-5566 GCF_010672485.1 Moorena sp. SIO2C4
CTGTTATCCCAGTATTTAGTCAGAAGTAACAAAATTGACTTAAAAAATATTCTAACTCCAACCGGGTGCATCTCAATGCATGCTGTTTGAGCCGGTGGTGCGTTACGGAACGGGCTGTCCTAACCGAGCGCGAAGTGGCGGAAAATTAAGGCTCGCCCGTCCCTAACGCACCCTACAAAACTGTCTTATAACTCCTAATCTCCTTACCTCCTATCTCCTAATCTCCTAACCTCCTAACCTCCTAACCTCCTATCTCCTGTTATCCCAGTATTTAGTCAGAAGTAACAAAATTGACTTAAAAAATATTCTAACTCCAACCGGGTGCATCTCAATGCATGCTGTTTGAGCCGGTGGTGCGTTACGGAACGGGCTGTCCTAACCGAGCGCGAAGTGGCGGAAAATTAAGGCTCGCCCGTCCCTAACGCACCCTACAAAACTGTCTTATAACTCCTAATCTCCTTACCTCCTATCTCCTAATCTCCTAACCTCCTAACCTCCTAACCTCCTATCTCCTGTTATCCCAGTAGTTAGTCAGCAATAGCAAACTTGACTTAAAAAATATTCTAACTCCAACCGGGTGCATCTCAATGCATGCTGTTTGAGCCGGTGGTGCGTTACGGAACCGGCTGTCCTAACCGAGGGCGAAGTGGCGGAAAATTAAGGCTCGCCCGTCCCTAACGCACCCTACAAAACTGTCTTCTAACTCCTAATCTCCTAACTCCTAACCTCCTAATCTCCTTACCTCCTTACCTCCTTACTTTCTCCTAATCTCCTTACCTCCTAATCTCCTTACCTCCTTACCTCCTTACCTCCTTAGTTAAAAATTCTCTTAAAGAAGGATATGACATTAATCACTGAATCAAAATAAATTTCTAATTATCTCACAATTAGCTGAACCCAAAACAAAAAAAAATATTAATTATAAGTCTGGCTTTTATTTACAAAATTTCATACATTCCCGTTAATTTTTGTGAGAGTCTTTATATAAGGCTTCGAGGCCAATGAGCTCAGAAAATAAACAGTCCCAAATTCACCATAGATTCATTGTCTGGAAGATCAAACCCTTATAACTATCTTCAAAGTCGCGCCCAAAAAAAAATTTATATTTTTGTAACTTATAGGCTGAAATTATTACCCAGTAAGGATTTAATCTTGCATGTTCCCTCCCCAGCAAAAACACCTATTTTTTTGTGACCAAAAAAAACGTAGTAAACTGCAAATCGTGTGTAAATAACTACCTATGAGCAACTCTCTACTTGTTCCCATTAATCTCGATGCTCTGTGTCTGGCCAACGACGAGCTAGTCCTCGATACCATGGCAGACTACAGCCTACTACCCTACAAATACCAAGACGAAACCCATGGCTCTGGACAAGACAACCTCAGTGAACAGATTCTCGCCCCCTTATTCAACCAGCAATTGACTTTGGAAGCGGGCATCCATCTCCATTGGTCTATACCCGATGCCCTAACCACTGGAACCCATGAGACATTCACTACTTTCCCTCAAGTTCCCAATCGTTGGCTGATTATACGCCAAGGAGGAAGCAAAGAAGATAAACAATGGGTAATCGAGAGTGACTATCTCTATCCTGAACGACCAGCAGAGGATGATAGCGCACCACCAAAAGCGATTAATATTCTGATTGACCCACCGGATTTAAGTACTGTAGATCCTAACGATGCCAGCACTTATCAATATCAACGTTACCGCTATATGGGGCGAAGTTGGGAACTGGGAGAATGGCAATCTGATAGTACTAGTAAAGAATATGCTGCTGCTTTAACTGCTGTGGGCACCAATGCCAATGTACCCGTATTGGATACAGTTAAAGTAACTTTTGCAGCCTTTTATCCTAACTCCTATAGCGTTTTTGGCTTCCACGACCCTGATTATCCCACCCAGACTCCTGAGGAAGGCTTACAGTATGATGTGGTGGGTTGGTACAGTGATGGTGGACAGGATTGTATCCAAGAGTTCTTAGCCGAAAATAGTGGGGTAACTGACTCTGAAGAGTTACTGGCATTGCTACAGGAAGACTTTAGTTGGACAATTGAGCCAACAGAAGCCATTCCACCCCAGACTATCTATCACTCTCGCATCACCTTTAGTGGTAGTGGTGGTTCCGTAGATCCAGATTTATCCCAACCTAACCTAGCGGTGGGAGATTCCCCCGCCGAAGCCCTGGCTGCTTACTTGGCAAATTCCTATCCCAATAAGGATCAGGCGATTGATGAAGATCCTAACAATACCATTGGCAAAGTCGTTGAAGAACAATTAGAAGCCCTACAAATATTACAAAAGTTAGAATCTCAAAAACTCGATATGTATGCCAAATTCCGGCAAGGAAGACACGAAGTGGGGTTTGGTACGGAAAAAAATGGCTATCTGTGGTCAATTATGCCCCAGGTTTCTAAAAATGAGTCAGAAACCACCGATACTTCTCAACAAAATGACTTAACTTTGCCCGATGATTTAGCTCAATCCCTGAATCAACTCAACATCATCCAAGAGCAATATAATCAGGCTCAGCTAGACATAGAATCCTTGCAGCGTCGGTTATATAGCCAATGGTACATTTATGAGAAGGGCGATCCTAACTTCTACGGAGATGTGAATGATTACAGCCTGGTGCCTTTGCGAACAGCCATGGCTGCTGCAGGAGAAATCGAATTTTCAGGACAGGGAACCAGCACCACCGTAACAGCAAAAACCTTGCCTTTTCAGGTTATATCAAGGTTAAATTTCTATTTCACTGATTATGTTGAAATAATGGATAACGCTGCGGGTAACGACTTTAGCGGCTGGGCAGAGATGAATGTAGAATTTGCCAATTGTGGAGTAACACTATCGGATAATCGAACTGTTGAAGCAGATAATCCGGGGGGAGACTTTTCTGAAGGTAAAACTTGGAATGTTATTGATGGAGGACAAACCTATCCCGTTAAAGTAGAAGGAGGGATTTTGACTATCTATATTCCCCCTACAGCCTCTCAAATCGCCTATAACCTGGTTAATGCTATTCGTAACTTAGGAAGTGCGATCGCTAGTTATACCACTTCCACGACCCAATATCGCCTCAGTCAAGTTCCTAGTGAAAATTACTGGCGTCCTAGCGATCCTTTTGTCCTCTTGACGGGAGATGCGGCCAAAGCTTCCAATCGTTTCGGACAGGATGGACGGTTGCGGGATGACGATTTACTCCAATGCTACCCCATCGATTTTGAGGTTACGAACATTACCAGCGATATCAATGGGCTTTTAGCGCAAATTGATAGCCTGAAACCCCAATCGGGAGAAGACTCAATTAACTTTAATACCTGGAATCAGCAACCTTGGAATCCCTTTGCTTTTGAGTGGAATGTCTTGAACTATCCTAGTCGTGAGATGACGGAGGGAGTGGTTCAAGATTATCAAGCCAATCAAATTCTTGATAACTATAGCTTAGAACCTAATGCCATCGACCTCCAACTGAAACCTGGCAAAGAAAGCAGTTTTGTCGAGAATGGTAATAGTTATACAGGGTTCAGTATTTTAACCCCGTCGGTGGGAGAAGAGTTAAGTGGACAATTGACTCGTTATTTAGATGCACAACTTCTACCCACCTACTACTACGAAAATAATATTCCCGAAGACGACCAAACCCCAGACTACTTAAGTGAGAATTTTGAGACGGTTAAATCTTGGTATGAGGCGACAGACGATGTTCAGGGAATGACTGACGAGCAAAAAGCCCAAGATACAATTTACGTAGCCTTGTGGGCTTATGAACAGATGGAAACCTTAGACTGTCAAGCCCAAACCATCGGTGGGTTTAACGATACCATCATGCTCTCCCAACCCACTCTGCAACTAGAAGTGGACGATCCTCTCTCCACCAACGATGTGGCACAATTTATTACCGATCAGGTGCGTTGGACTTTAGGAGATAGCACCATTCAATACGAGTTCCTCGATGGGGACATTTTCAACCCCATCCGCAGTGGAGGAATGACCATTGATCAACTGTGGTTAGTGGATAGTTATGGAAGACATTTTACAGTCATTGACCCAAATGCAGGACAAGTAGACTTGGTAACCAGTAGCCGGATGACTCCTCCGGATTCCTCTGCTATTTATCAATTTTTATTGGCACCTCGTCTCGCCCAACATGCCCGTCTCAACTTCCACTGGTTATCAGCCAATGAACCCAGCGAGATTGAAATGACTACTAAGCCAGCTCGAAATCCCGTTTGCGGTTGGATTGTACCCAATAGAAAAAATTGAAAATCAAAAAGTCCGGCTAATAAAGCCTGGGGGAGGTGCTGGACAAAAATTATCAATTGAAGACCAAATAGTCTTGACATTAATTTACTTACGACATCACATAAACTTTCAACTTCTCGGACTACAGTTCCAGGTGAGTGAATCTAAAGCAAACTCTACTTTTAACTACTGGCAATCTATTTTCAGGGAAGCTCTAC
>NZ_JAAHGN010000477.1:0-5562 GCF_010672485.1 Moorena sp. SIO2C4
TGATACTACCGGCATTTCCGTTACCGGCAGTACTTGCTTCAATTGTCGAGGTGTGATCTAGGGATAGGGACTCGGTTTTTAGATCAATATTCCCACCATTGCCAACTGCACCAGTATTTACTGCGGTGGATATGGAACTATTCCGATTAAGGTCAACCTGTTGAGCTTCTTGTATGGTGATACTACCAGCATCCCCTTTACTATCTGTACTAGCTAGGATTTTCGATTCATTGTCCAGGGATAGAGACTTGATTTCAATATCGACATTGCCACCATTGCCCTCACCGGCAGTATTCGCTTCAATGGTCGAGGTTTGATCTAGGGATAGAGACTTGGTTTCAATATCGACATTACCACCATTGCCTACTGCTTTAGTATTTACTGCTGTGGATATGGAACTATTCCGATTAAGGTTAACCTGTTGAGCATCTTGTATGGTGATACTACCGGCATTCCCAAGCCCAGAGGTGCTGGCAGTTATTTCAGAGCCATTGGTTAAAGAAAGCTTACCCGTCTGAATATCAATCGTACCCACTTCCTCCCCTGGGCTAGCGTTTACCTCTGCACCAGCCTTTACCTCCGTTGAAATTGAGCTGTTGTCGGCAAGCTGGACAGAGTCAGCATTCTCAACAACAATGCTTCCAGAGGTTCCTGTACCAGAGGTAGATGCAGAAATCTGTGCTTCATCTTGGAGTGTTAAGTCTTGAGTATTAATCGTGATCGTTCCACCAGCCCCAGCCCCTTCAGTCTCTGCTAACAGTCCGCTATTGGGATTTGCGATCACCACCGTCTTATCGATATTCAGGGTAATGTTACCAGCCCGACCATCCCCAAAGGCAGTGGTGCGAAGTTGTCCACCAGTCGTAATTTCGAGAGTATTAACATCAATAGTTATCGTTCCACCAGCCCCAGCGGCTTCGGTAGAACTCGATACAACTGCTCCATCCCGGACAATCAACTTTTCTGTCTCAATGTTAATGCTGCCAGCATCGCCAAGTGGATTTATTTCATCGTTAATGAATTGAGAGTTAGCGAATATTCCACTAGGAACTACATTATTCTCATCATCGACAGCAGTGCCAACTAACTCGACTAAGTCCGAAGCGATGACTGTTATATTGGCTCCCGTACCACTATTTCCTGTTGCTGCGCCAATTCTGGAGCCATCACGTACTAAAAGTTTCTCGGTCTTAATCGTTAATTCCCCAGCATTCCCTGAACCAGTGGTATCAGAAGCAATCACCGCTCCCTTCTCTAGAGTCAGTGTGGGTGTTGTGACCTTTAACTCACCGGCATCACCTGAGTTCAAGGTAGCGCTAGCCAAGGTAACCTTGCCCGACAATGTCACTGACTCAGTGGCATTTATGGTTAAATTTCCCCCATCCTTTGCGTTGTCTAGCCTTCTGTTAACAGTTGCTGTGGTTACTCCAGCTCCATTCTCAATCGTTAAACGTTGGGTATTAACGGTTAAGTCCCCTGCCTTACCAGTACTGTTAGTAGCAGTCGTCAACCCCGTGGGAATAGCTCTGATAGCCAAGGCTACTCGTTCGTTAGGAGTAGGGATAAATGGAGCTGTTTCGTTGCCGACAATGTCTACTGACTCAGCGTTAACAGTTAAATTTCCACTATTGCCACTACTATCACGTAAAGTGACAGTAGCAGCTCCAGCTAGACTCCGTGATTCTTGGTTTTGGGCTTGGTTTTGGATACTCAAGGTTCTGGTGTTAATGGTTAAGTCCCCAGAATTACCTGGTCCAGTTGTAACCGTTGCCAAGCCAGACCCATTGAAAACTCGGAGGAGCCGTTCTAGCAAGTTGGAATTGGTGAAGTTGGTGACCAATTCCCCCAAATTGCTGAAGCCTGACCCTTCTCTATTAATTAATGTCACTGACTCAGGGGCATTGACAATTAAATTTCCTCCTACACCTGCCCCAGTTGTAACAGTAACAACACCAGAGTCATCAAGCAAAAAGTTGCTACCGCTGTTGAGGGTGATCTTACCTCCCTCTATTCCAGCAGAAGCAATGAAAGAACCTGGATTGAGGGTGATGTTATCATTGGCCAAAAACGTGACATCACCCCCATTGCCAGAGAAAAGCTTAGACGGATCGTCATTTGGAATAGGATTAGACGGATCATTATTTGGAATAGCAATGGTATTAACTATACCGTTGAGAGTAATGCTACCGCGAGAATCGATAGTAACTGACCCTCCCTTTAATACTTCACCGTTCTGAATGGCTAGATTTGCCAGAGTTGGCACTAACGAACCTAGAGTAGCTGAAACTTCAATATCTCCTGCTAGTGAAGGATTAGGCTTGTACTGATTGGTGAGCAAAACCTTTCCTGCCAACAGATCATTGGCAGATATGTTTTGGAACAACAAGTCTAATATATTGACATTAGCAAAAGCGATCGTGCCGATTTTAATATCTGCACTGGTGGCAGTATTGGTAATAGTGGGTCTGCCAAAGAGATTCAAATTGAACAAGTCACCAAAGAATTGGTTGCCTGTCAGTCCAGGGATACCAACTTGATTCGGATCTACTCCAGCACGAACATCAAGAGTCGGTTCAGTCTGACCATTAATATCCACTACTGTGCCATTAGATAAGGTAATGGCTTCGGAAATAAAGTCTATTCCTTCTGTACCTGTTTCATTGCCTGTAATGATCACAGAGCCGATCTCTACCGCTCCCCCTGCCACGATATGTAGGGAGGTTCCTAGATAGCTGTTGAAACTAACATCCCCAACTGAGCGAATTATCGGGTCATCGGGACTAAATAAATCTCCGAGGCTGCCATCGAGCTGTTCAATCCGGAAACTGCCACCACTCCAATAGTGGGCATCACCGGCGACCGTATTTTGTGACCGCAAAACCAGATCCCCACCGGAAAAAAGACCACTGTCTGGATGGTTCAAGGCAAATATATCCACCCCTTGATTGCCCTGAATCAATAACTTACCGCCAGCAGCGGCAATAAATGGTTGCCCGATACTATCCCTTATTTGAACTGTATCTTCTGCATGGAGTGTCAAATCTCCCCCAGCAATTAGTTGACCTTGTAAGTCAAGCTGACCAGCAGCTAGGGTTAGGTCTTGCCCCACTACTAAATAACCAGCGTTCGTGATTTTGCTGGGTTTGGGGTGATTCAAGCCATACTGCAATCCCGGAGTAATATTAATACTCAATAAAGGGGGGGCTTCTGGATTGGTGGCACTGAATTGTGTACCATTGTTGAACACTAAACTATTGGCTGTACTGGCGACAAAGGAACCTGCGACATCCAACCTGGCATTGTGGCCAAACACAATGCCATTGGGATTGAGTAAAAACAGATTGGCTGCACCATCGACACCAAGAGTTCCTAGAATATTGGAGATATTACTCCCGGTCACCCGAGAGAGTATGTTCTCGATTCCGGCTGGATTGGCAAAGTAAACCCGCTGTAGCTGACCAACATTAAAATCTTGAAAGCTGTGGAACAGGTTACTACCTCGCGCTGCTCCCCCTTCAATCAAATCCCCTGGCTCTCCCCTAATCGTTGCATTTGGTGTTACCACTGAAGATTCATTACCCAAGGTTTGATCAGGGTTAATCTGGGCTAGGGCATAATTTCCAGAAAAAGCCATAACCACCCATCCCATTAGGGTTATGGCTTTTTGTGTTAAGCGCAATATGCCCAACCTTCTGGTTGAGGGCTTACTTTGCCGATTATTCATCTTTTGCTACTGCACAACTAGCTAGTTGTCTGGGGGTACCTATAGTAGTCAAGGAACTTGACCTCTAGATTATTTCTCAGGGAAAGCCAGGGAGTTTACGGAATTTTTAGGTTATCTTTAACAAAAATTTACCGAAATGGTGCGGATTGATACTTTCTGTAGCGTTATTGCGATCGCGCAATGCCCTATAGTCTCAAGTTGCCTTGAGCCATAGCAATTCTATCCCCTAATCTCAAGTCCGGTTGAATACCTAAAATCAAAGAGATTGATGGGGAGATAGGGAGATGGACAGATGAGCTAGATTTTGATTAAGGGTAATTATCAGGACTTAATATGATTCCCTCACTGACTGATCCTTAAAGGAAATTTTGCAGTTCCTTGAGCAGAGACTCGGTCTGCTCAATCCCTTCGTTATCCCGTTGACTCTGGTAAAGTTCTAGGGCTTTTTCGATAGCAGTGAGGGCTTCGGTGACGCGAGAACGTTTTTTTAAGGCTACTCCTAGGTTATAGTGAGCTTGGGCATTTTTCGGAGCCAGTTCAATTAAACGTCTATAGGTCACTACTGCTGGTACGTATTGTTCTTGGGCTAGAAGAATTTTCCCGATGTACTCCTGTGCTTCTACTAAATCAGGTTTGGCAGAAGCTGCTCGACGAAATGCTTTGAGGGCCTTGGATAAATTCCCTCTCGATTCGAGAATTTGACCGATCTGGAGGTGAATTTGAGGATTACGAGGCGCTAATTTCACCGCTTTTTCAAAAGCCGCCAGTCCAGCCATCTCATCCCCATGTATCAACCAAGCTGTGCCCAAACTTAGTTGGATACGGGTTTCGTTCGGAGCAATTTCCGCTGCCTTTTGGAACACTTTTATGGCTTCTTCGGAATTTTCCTGCTCTAACCAAGCTGCACCGATTAACTGGTATACTGTTAGATTGTCTGGCTCAATTTCCAGGATTTTTTCATAGGTTTCTATGGCCCGTTGATAGTCCTTTTGACGTAGCAGGGTAATGGCCAAACCAAAATAGGCGTTAATATTATCCCGGTTAAGTCTAGTGGCACGACGATAGGCCGTAGCAGCACCAGCATTGTCCCCAGCATTGGCCAGACTGTAACCCAGTGCGTAATGGAAATTAGGATTTTCTGGCTCTAGTGCGATCGCTTTTTTGTAAGCGGCGGCAGCTTCTTGGAATTTGCCCAGACTTGCTTGTAAGTAGCCAATGCCCGAAAAAATCTTAGGGTTTCCTTGTTCCAGCTTAGCTGCTTCTTCGTAAACAGCAACAGCTCCCTGATAGTCACCCGCATCTACCAACTCTCGTGCTTGATGAAGAAGGTCATTGAGCTGTGGATTATACTGCTGTCGGCTAGATACCAGAGTTGGCATTGCTTCAGCAATTTCTGGCAGGGGGGTTGCCACTACGGAAAAAAATAAGCTAAGAAGGAGGAACAAAGTTTGCTTTAGCAAGGTCAATTTTTTCATCGTCATCAGGTTAGTGTACTTTTGGCATGGTTCACTTACTGATGAGTTTTACCATGAACACCCGCTAATCGGGAAGGGTTAGTTGGGATAAATTTTGGTTAACTTCTGTTAAGCTACGGGTTTGCTTCTGGTCAACTTATGATAATAACCCTTCCGGTTTAGACCGGAAGGGTTAGTCATGAA
This sequence comes from Moorena sp. SIO2C4, assembly GCF_010672485.1. NCBI lineage: Bacteria > Bacillati > Cyanobacteriota > Cyanophyceae > Coleofasciculales > Coleofasciculaceae > Moorena > Moorena sp. SIO2C4. Next base: position 5,383 of record NZ_JAAHGN010000477.1, read on the forward strand.
GGATGTCAAGGTTAAATTTTGATAACTTAACAATCTTCTTTTAGATCTATATATGATTAGAGTCGATGCCTGGTATTACCCAGGGCACCTCTCCTTCAAATCCGGACGTGAAAGTTTCCCCTCATCCGGCTCCTGGATATCCTAGTCTTTCGACTTGCCCCCGTGGATGTTTTGGTGACA
>NZ_JAAHGN010000478.1:0-5543 GCF_010672485.1 Moorena sp. SIO2C4
ACCCAAAGGATGGAAGCCCTCAGGAAAACGGGTAAGACGTGGTTTGTATGAAACAGCCAAGGGATATCTGATTAACGCAGATACTAACGGAGCGGCAAATATCGCGCGAAAAGTAGCCACACAGTTACCAGAACGCAACAGTAAGCAGGAGACAACAGGAAGCAGGAAGCACGAAGCACTACCTGCTGCTGGAAAAAGGCAAACAATACTACGATGCTGGACAGTATGCTGATGCTGCACGAGTATTGCAGCAGGCGGCACAAGCTTATCAAGCCACAGGAGATATCCTCAACCAAGCCCAAGCCCTGCGTTTGCTGTCCTTAGTGACTCAGCAACTTGGGGAATGGGATCAAGCCCAAGCAGCCATTGACTCCAGTTTGTCGTTGCTAGAAACCGTATCCAGGGGAGGTGAGGGAGTATTGGCTAAAGTGTTGAACACTCAAGGGCGTTTGCAATTGGTACAGGGAAATGCTGACGCTGCCCTGAACACCTGGCAAAATGCTGAAGCACTGTATGCTAAAGCCAATGATCCGGTTGGTGTGCTTGGTAGCCAGATTAATCAAGCCCAAGCGATGCAATCTTTGGGACTTTACCGTCGAGCCAAGAAGCTATTGACTCAGGTAAGACAAACCCTGCTGGCACAACCGGATTCTCCTGTTAAAGCTATTGGCTTACACAATCTTGGTAATGTGTTTCGACAAGCAGGGGATTTAGAGCAATCTAAACAGACCTTAACCGAAAGTTGGAAAGTCACACAACTAATAAAATCTCCAGAATCCCAGAATCAAGCGTTACTGAGTTTAGGTAATACTGAGCGAGCCTTAGCCACAAGAGCAAAAGACACGAATAACCACAAGGCATCCAAGCAGCATATCCAAGAGGCGATAACTCACTATCAACAAGCAGCAGCAACCACCACCTCACCCATTACCAAAATTCAAGCACAATTGAATCAGCTAAGTTTACTCATCGAGACAGACCAGGAGAAATCTGTTCAAGCGTTGTTGCCACAAATCCAGACATTGCTAACTAAATTACCATCCAGTAGAGCATCAGTTTACGCCCACGTAAATTTCGCTCAAAGTCTGATCAAGATCAGAAATCGAAAATTGCGTACGCAATTTACCAAACCAATTCCCACACCAATTCCCAATTCCCCAGACATTGCTCAACTACTCAACACAGCCATTGAGCAAGCTAAAACCCTAGAAGACAAACGAGCAGAATCCTATGCCCTGGGCACCCTTGGTAACTGGTTTGAACAAACCAAAGATTGGTCAAATGCCATAACCTTTACCAAGTCAGCGCTTCTGATTGCCCAAGGGATTAATGCACCGGATATTGCTTATCAGTGGCAGTGGCAAATGGGACGTCTACTTAAGGCTAAAGCCGAACAAGCCACTACCACCAGAAATAGTAATACCGAAGCAGTAACGGAAGTAATCCAGGATGCGATCGCTTATTATACCCAAGCCTCTAATACCTTAACGAATTTACGCAGTGATTTAGTTGCTCTCAATCCGGACATCCAGTTTTCCTTCCGAGAACAAGTAGAGCCTGTCTATCGAGAGTTAGTTGATTTACTCTTGCGTTCTCCTGAACCGAGTAACGATAATCTCAAAAAGGCCCGTAAGGTTATTGAAGCACTCCAGCTTGCTGAAATCGACAACTTTTTTCGAGACGCCTGCGCCAAGCCAGAAAAAGTCAACATTGATAATGTAGACCCTAGAGCAGCGGTGATTTACCCGATTATCTTAAAAGACGGCTTAGCGGTAATCCTCAAATTGCCTAAGCAAAATGACTTGGTGTACTCTTTCCATCAAAACATATCAGACGATCAAGTAGACGAAGCGGTCAAAAAGTTCCAAGAAATCATAACCAAACCTACCGGTGCTAATCACACTATCAAAAAAGAATTACCCCAAATTTATGACTTGCTAATCAGACCCTTTGAAGAAGAACTAGAGACTAACCGTGACAGAGACCAAAGCCCAATAAAAACCCTAGTATTTATCCTAGATGGGTCATTACGAAATATTCCTGTAGCAGCCCTTTATGATCGAGAAAAGGACAAGTATTTAATAGAACGGTATGCTGTAGCTGTGACCCCTGGCTTACAGCTAGTGGACCCCAAACCATTGCCAAGGCAACAGCTCACAGCCCTAATTGCTGGAGCTACTAACGCTCCCAGCTTTAAAAAAGAAGGTTTAGGACCAATCGATAACGTCGCATTCGAGTTAACAAAAATTGGGGAACAGGTCAACCGTAGTCAGAAACTGCAAAATCAGGAATTTATCAAAGAAAACCTGCAAAATCAACTAACCGCAGCGTCTTTCAATGTTGTTCATATTGCCACTCACGGCCAGTTCAGTTCCAACCCAGAGCAAACATTTATTTTAGACTGGGATGAACGCATCAAAGTCAAGGATTTAGATAACTTACTACGGATGAGTGACCCCAGTGGCACCACCCCCATTGAACTATTGTTACTGAGTGCTTGTCAGACTGCTACTGGGGACAAACGAGCGGCTTTAGGACTAGCTGGGATAGCGATTAGAGCAGGAGCACGCAGTACCCTAGCCACCTTGTGGCAAGTTAATGATGCCTCTACAGCGGAATTTATGAATCAGTTCTACCAACAGTTAAATAATCCACAGTTGACTAAAGCGGAAGCCCTGCGAAATGCTCAAATAGAGTTTCTAAAGATGGAAGAAGAAGATCCTAACAAAGACTACACTCTTCCTTATCATTGGGCACCATTTATTTTAGTTGGGAATTGGCTGTAGAATGTAGAATGTAGAATGTAGAATGTAGAATGTAGAAGGCAGAAGGGAGAATGTAGAAGGGAGAAGGGAGAATGTAGAAGGGAGAAGGGAGAATGTAGAATGTAGAATGTAGAATGTAGAATGTAGAATGTAGAATGTAGAATGTAGAAGGCAGAAGGGAGAATGTAGAAGGCAGAAGGGAGAATGTAGAAGGCAGAAGGGAGAAGGGAGAAGGGAGAAGACAGAAGGGAGAAGGGAGAATGTAGAAGACAGAAGACAGAAGGGAGAAGGCAGAAGACAGAAGACAGAAGACAGAAGACAGAAGACAGAATTCTCAATTCTCAATTCTCAATTCTCAATTCTCAATTCTCAATTCTCAATTCTCAATTCTCAATTCTCAATTCTCAATTCTCAATTCTCAATTCTCAATTCTTAATTCTCAATTCTTAATTCTTAATTATAAAATTCCGACACTCTCCTCTTTTTCCCTATTTTTTAACCAGCACCGGTGTAATTTCCTCAAGGTTACCCAAAAGGGGTTGTTCAGATATGGTTTTCCCCAAACGAGGGGTCAATACCTCAGTCCAAGCTTCTTTAAGAGTCCTATCGTGGGGCTGTTGCCGCCTTAATTCAGCTAACTCAGTTAACTGATCAAACCATATGTCATGCTTATCATAAGCTGCGATTCTCTCTTGAAGAGTTTTCGCCTCATTTAAATCCTGTTCTAGGTCTGGAGAGTGGGCAACTCGTTTAACTCGTCCTTTGAAATAGACGGTTGTTGGTTTATTGGATAATTCCCAAGCAGGGCAATTGATCTCTATATTCCAACGATAGGTTTGACCAACTTCCAAGGAATTTACTTTCTCAGGAAGCCGAATACCCACAATGCCAGGCTTATCTAGTAGCTTGAAAGATGTTCGGTAAATATCTTTTTTACCATATTTATCCTGCAAGGAAAATTCTAAGGACGCTTCATCCTCTGAGTTATAATCTCCATCTTCTGAGGTATAAGGTAGATATATCCAAAAGGTTGGATAATCATGAGTAACCTTTAAATATGAATAATCTAAATTTGGCTGATAAAAACCTACTAAAGAAGTCAGTGTTGGAAGCTCTGCCTTGTATAGGCAAGGACCACGGGTTCCTGTACCCTGGGCAGCATCAGGAGTACCATTGTCTGGGGGTTTGGGCTTGGTATACTCACTTGATCCTGGTTGTGCTTGGCTAACATTGATGGATTGATTAGCCTCTACTCGGGAGACCAAAAAACAGCTGATCCAGGCAAAAATCATTAAATTAAAGGTAAATAGGTATTGAAGCCGAAATAATTTAGTTAACATCGTAACTCAACCTTCAGATCAACATCGACAGATGTTTACCTGATATATCCAATTTTTGGATTCAGATTAACACCCCTGTATATCACCACTATTTCCAGATAAAAATCCGGTCAAGTGTTGTAACTAGTCATTAGTAATTAGTCATACCAAATCCGGGTTAAAAATCCCATTTATTCAGTATGCCTAGCCAAAATTAGTTCCTATAGTAGTGGAAGGAAAGGTTAAGACATAGTTCTGCTTCCTGCTCCGTTACCGTAGCGTGACCCACGGCTTTATTTCCTGCTCCTTTTAAAGCAAAATACTATCTCCCAAACTATACTTCTATTGCTATATCGCCCCGATTTATTATAGCATCAACTATTATAATGCGTGTCTAAAGGGGGGTTATCAAAAGGTATTTTTGGTTATTGGTCATTTGTAATTATCAAGAGATTTAATGTAGATCACAAAAGACTAAGGACTAATGACTAATGACGAGTCAATGACTGTGGTCACTTTTGTAAACCAGAGTAAACAACTACACTGCCACTAGTAGTTACCAATGCTATAGTAGCGGGAATTAATGGTACCCAACCACCTGTTACTATCAGCAAAACCCAGCAACTTCCATATAAAACAACCACAGCAGTTCCAGTAACCAACAGGACGGAACGCAGCACGTTAAAGTTTCCAGCAACCATACCCCCCACCACAGCCCAGCACCAAATCCAGAGCGCTTCACCAGGCTCAGACCACCACCAAATCAAGGGTCTATTATCGAGCACTGCACTGAGGATATGACTGATCATCTGCGCCTGAATTTCTATCCCACTCATGGTCTTAACAGAAAACTGACCACCACTGTAGGGTGTGCGCCACCTATTATCATTAAAAGTGGGCGCAATGGTACCGATCACGACAATGCGATTCCTGACTAACTCGGCATTGAAGTCATCCCTGAGAACCTCTGCAAGGGAAACTTTCTGAGCAATTTGACCGGAAGCTCGATAATTCAGTAATATTTGGTGACCACGGAAATCTAGATTGTGATATCCACCAGAATTATCTCCTAAGGTCTTAAAAACTGTAGTGCCAAGCTTGAAATACTTTTCTGTCACCTCCAACTGGATTCCTTCATCAGCCAGATAATGTGTTGCCAACTGGAAATTAAATGAGTACTCGCTGTCACAAGGAGATGGTGACCCTACAGCCAACAGATGGCGACGGATAATGTCATCGCGGTCGAGTAAAACATTATTAAAGCCTTGGCGAACCTCTGGCACTTCTGGTGGTGGGGGAACTCCGGGGTGACCATAATGGCAGATGGCAAAAAAGTCATCACTAGTTTTCATACGAGTCGCTAAATCCTGGTATTCCCCTGCCACAGGATTGTCCCGATAAATATCCAAACCAATGGCTCTCGGTTGATACTGCTCCAGTTTTGCCAGCAGTTTTGCCA
>NZ_JAAHGN010000479.1:0-5530 GCF_010672485.1 Moorena sp. SIO2C4
GATAGAATAAGGGTAACATTTGCAACAGATAGGTCTTATTGACAATTTGAGACCTATCTTTTTCTATCACAGATCGTTACACTCTTGACGTATCAATCGTTTCAAGCCATATCGTCGCCCCCCCAGCTCAGAAAGCTTACTATTGATGTACTCAGAAACTTTATCCTGGGGTTGAGCAAGTTTTTGGATTAAACTATCAATATCTTTAAAGTCACTCTCATCAAAGGAATTCAGCAGTAGCTTCGGCCTCAGAGACTTTAAGGTTTCTAAAATTGTTTGATATGTCGTTTCAATTGCTGTTACTACCTCATTAGTCAGACTGGCAATGGCATTCTTAACCGCATTAATTGCCTGACGAATTTGCTCCCCTAGGGTCTGAGCAACGTTGCTGAGAATCTCCACTAATCGTTTCGGAGCCTCCTCGATAATTTTGATCACATTGCCAATGTCACCAAGAACAGTACGAGGCTGCTCTAGTAATTTGTCTAAAGCCTGGAGAATTTCCCGCAGAGGATTGACAATCTGTCGGTTGAGTTCATCGGGAATAACTTGCTTGAAGTGAGCAATTACCTGCTGAGGAGAAGTGCGGTTGGCACTTTCTTGCAAGCGATCGCGTTGGCTATCATTCCCCTGGAGTCTAGTGGTGTCTGTAACGATAGTATTGACTTGTTCGAGAACCTCTTGGGGGGAAGTTGCAGTAAAGTTTTGATAAAGGTTTTCCAAGCGTTCTCGCAAATCTTCATAATCTACAGCAATTTCTGCTGGTGGAGTTGGCAAGCTGGCTGCTGGTGCTGCTAGAGTTTCTACCGCCTGGTGATAAGCTTTCACTTGTCCGGCAACGCCATCGGTTGCTAGATTGGGAGTCTCGGTGTAAGTTGCGATCGCTGTTTGGAGTTGCTGCAATTGCTGTGTCAAACCCTGCTCATCAACTGCATTCACTTGGTCTACGATCTTATTTCGGATATTATTAACCTCTTTAATTTTATCGGTAAACTTTAATTTCAATATGTCCTGCAAAGTTTTCCAAAAATCTGACTTGAGGACATCCGACAACCCGATATCCGCCATCAGCTTATCTACTTGACTCAAACCATCCGTCACTTTGCCCACAAGCTTCTCGACAGGTAAATTATCTAGGTGGGTTTTGACAGTTGCCAGCTGCTGATTCAGGAAATCTGTGATCATTGTGGGAGATAAGGACTCAATCACCCCTAGTAATTTTTGGTATAATTCTTCTAACAAATCCAACAATTGCTTGGGATTAATCACTTCTAGTTTTTCCAGGAGATTATTATAAAAGTCTTTGACTGGTTGAAGAAGTATAGAAGGCTTGTACTCATTTAATTTATCCACAAGAGGAGTAAGATAGGGGTCGAGAAACTTCACTACCAGAGTACCAGGTTGTAAAGATTCAATTTTGTCGTCAATTTTATGAAATTCCCCTTCCATTAAAGCCACAATATTGTCTAAGGGAGCTAAAATCTCATCAAAGGCAGCTTTCAACTCAGGGTTAACGACACCCGGAACATCCACCGCTTTAATTACCTCTGTTCCGACTTTTAGTGCGGTTTTAACCGGGGTACTAAGGGTAGAGACATCAACCGCTTTTAACTCCTTCTCCAAGCCATTGCTTTTGGTTACCACCACTTGAAACGCTGGTTTAAGGGACACTTTTTTGAGATTTTCAGTAATTGTCCCCATACCCTCTTCAGCGTCTTTTAGGGCATTAGTAATTTGAGGACTATTCAAAATGGCAGTAACTTTTTCAAACAGATCCTTGATTTTATTTTCTAACTGCTCTTGGTTGAGCTGGTTTTTAATTTTATTGTTAACGTCGTTAATTGAATCTTCTATTTTTTTAGTTTGCTTTTTTATTTCTCCAGAAAATTCATCAACTTTACCAACAATAGTTGTCGAGGCTTGATTACATCCTTTTTTAAAGGGTTTAACTAATTCTTGGGACTTACGAGAAGTAGTTTCAATAAACTGTTTTATTTTTTGAATAATTTCTTTAATATAGCTTTTAACTGTATTTAACAGCTCTTCTCCTTGCTTAATTTTGTCGGCAATACCTTGGGTAACTTTAGTGGCAATTTCCTTCACTTTACTAATGGCTTGTTCAATAACCTCTGGTATTTTCTGGGCAAACTCTCTGAGTTTATCGGTAATAGTTTTAACTTTAGCTGTCAGAGTCTCAATATAAGTCTTGATTTTATTAAAGAAAGGAACTAAAGCTCCTGTAGTAGCACCATCTCCTGCAGTACTAATTAATTCTTCTAAAGCAGTTTGGAAATTGGTAATATTAAAGTTTTGTAAATTTGCCAGAGCTGTATCTGTGCTAGCATCAAGGCTCTCAATTTTTCTAGCAATCGCTCCAATGCTTTTTCTCAGTTTTGGAAATTGCTCTTTTTTTAGGGAAGTAGGGTCTTTTAGTGAACCCAGCAGTTGTTTATACTCTGCTATTAATTTAATTCGATCCTCGATATTCATTTCAATGCGGCTAAGAGCCTTGGAAGGAAGTTGTTCTGCTAAGGAGTTAATCTGCTCCTTAAAAATTTCGGTGAGGGCTTGTGAATCAATTTTTTTCAGTAATTCATCTGGATCTGACAATTTATCGAGGAATTTTTTTAGTGCTTTGAATAAAACATCCAAGGTGCGAACAGGTAACATTCCTGCCTTGGTGACAAATTCTTCAAATTCCCCAAAGATAGTTTTTGTGTCTGTGGGCAATTCTCCGATACTGAAGCTACCTATCAAGTCTTCAGTTAAAGAGCCAATAGACTTTTTAATGTCATTAGCAATCTTCAAGTCTCCGAAATCAGCTGCCTTGGGTAAGGTAATGGCTGCGGTAAGGCTCTCGAAGTTAAGTTCTGTGAGTTGGTCGATTTTTCCAGATAATTCTGCTTTCAGTTCCTCAGCAGATAAAGGCACCTGGGAAATTATATTCTTTACATTTGTAAAATCGACCTGAGGAAGCTGCTCTTCTATTTGCTGCTGATAATTATTAATATCAGGAAGACCATTTTGACCCAGTTGAGCAACAGTACTTTCCGCTTGATTACATTGATTTTGAGCATCAGCAAATGCTACGTTAGGATTAATGTCTTTGAATTGCTCGACAATAGAGAGTGCCATAATTTTGAGTATGATTAACTTAATCTTGTGTGTAAAAGCCGGTTAAACGCTAAAAACCGCAACTTAAATACCAAAAATAGCTTTTAATCCTTCTGTCACTTTATCTAAATCTTTTGTGGCTTCCTGTACGGGTTCTAAAGCTCCTTTTAACGGTTCCAATGGGTTAGTAATTTCCGGAATAGTACCCAGTTGTAGAGCATCAGGAAGAGTGGCAACATCCATCATATTCTTGGCGTTAACCTGAATCGACTCGTCTACCTGAGCAACAGCTCCAACCCCTTGACTACTAGAAGGTTCAGTATACTCAGCAATGGTCAAAGTATAGCTGAACTGCTCTGGCTCTTTAGCTAATTGAAACACCTCAAATCGTTCGATAAGAACCTGGCCAAAGTAGTTTCTGCCAACAATTTCGGCAATAAAATCCACCGGTTTTCGCTGTTTGTAAATTTGTCGCAGTGCCTCCAAGTCCTTACTGGCTGTAGAACCGTAAAAGATACCACTAATCCCTAAGAATACTGAATCCCGTCCCAAGTCCTGCACAAGGTTTCCTGCCATACCAGGAACACGATGGGAGATCAAATTGGCTTGCTCTAGGGTGACCAGCCGATGCACTCGGTTTAGCTTAATTTTTCCTAACTCAATAGCCATGATTAACTGCTCCCATAAAATCTGCGGTATTCGCGACTGACTTTGCTAGCGATCGCGTCCATAATCTGATCTAAGTCCATTTCTGGTGTACCGTTGCGCCTGATCATCTCTGTTTCAACCTCTGTTTCTAGCTTGCTGGGATCGGAAGAATGGGTGATGGGTAATGGGTAATGGGTGATGGGTAATGGGTAATGGGTAATGGGTGATGGGTGATGGGTAATGGGTAATGGGTAATGGGTAATGGGTAATGGCTGATCGCTGATCGCTGAGGGCTGATCGCTGAGGGCTGAGGGCTGATCGCTGAGGGCTGATCGCTGAGGGCTGATCGCTGAGGGCTGATCGCTGATGGGTCACTGGAAGTTTGAAGAGCCTGGGGTGGGGTAATATCAATATCCGCAGCCAAGGGAAACCTCTGCAAGCTTTCGGGACTCCCACCACTGATTTCCTGGGGTTGCTTAATCATGGAATGATTTGAAGAGTTTTGTGGAATGGGCATCTTGCCTTGTGGAATGGGCATCTTGCCTGTTTCCTTCCTGGGCCAGCCAGGATTCCCACCCCACTCATATTCATCCGAAGATTCAGCAATGCCTATTTCCTCACCACTCCGATAGGAATCAATCAGTTGATCGGGAGTTGCATTTGTAAATAGTACTTGATCTCCTTTGTCTTGCTTGTGCTCCCGATCTACTAGGTTTGAGTGCAACGTGGGATCAGACTCGCTAACCAGATTAGGGTTTGCTAAATTTAGCTGTTCCTGGGAAGGTAATAATTCGGCAAGTTCTTTCAAGCCCTGAACATTACTCGAATGCTTTGGTAAGACTACTTCATTCCTGCCCAGAGTTGGTTTTTTAGATAGAGGTTGGGTTGAGGGAGCAAAGGAGCCAGGAGGTGATGCAATATCAGTATCCGCACCCAAGGGAAACCTCTGCAAGGTTTCGGGACTCGGATCACTGATTTCATCACCACTCCCATAGTCATCAATCAGTTGATCGGGAGTTGCATTTGTAAATAGTACTTGATCTCCTTTGTCTTGCTTGTGCTCCCGATCTACTAGGTTTGAGTACAACATGGGATCAGAGGCACTAACCAGATTAGGGTTTGGTAAATCTAGCTGTTCCTGGGAAGGTAATAATTCGGCAAGTTCTTTCAAGCCCTGAACATTATTCGAATGCTTTGGTAAGAGTGCTTCATTCCTGTCCAGAGTTGGTTGTTTAGATCGAGATTGGGTTGAGGGAGCAACAGAGGAAGAAGGGAAGAGTTCTTGATCTAGGGTCAGCTCCTGGGCAGGAGTAGTTGTGGGCACCTTCTGCCCTCTGCCCTCTAGCTTCTGCCTTCTTGTCGCCCCTGATTCCACCCTAGAGAATTGTACATCCCCTGAATTAACGAAAACGTCGCTATTATTCCCCTGGCTGACCTGATCGCCACCGACTGGTGTTGACCAACTATCCTCCATAGTTGGATTAGGAGTTGGGTGTTGCTGAATTGAAGTATGAATGGGCGATGGTCTGGTTTGGGAAAAGCCCCCTAAATCCCCCCGAGCGAGGGATTGCTCGCTCGGGGGACTTTGAGAGTTTTGTTCCCCCCAGCGAGGGATTGCTCGCTGGGGGGCTAGGGGGGCGCAATCATACTCAGAATCAGCATCAATCGGAGTTGCTAAACCTTTTGGGATAAACCCGGAAGTTAGCCACGTCTCCAAAGCTGTGAATTCCTCACTTAGCTGTCCAACCTGAGATACAACTTCCTGTAA
>NZ_JAAHGN010000048.1:0-16306 GCF_010672485.1 Moorena sp. SIO2C4
TTGTCACCAAAACATCCACGGGGGCAAGTCGAAAGACTAGGATATCCAGGAGCCGGATGAGGGGAAACTTTCACGTCCGGATTTGAAGGAGAGGTGCCCTGGGTAATACCAGGCATCGACTCTAATCCAGTAAAGCGTTTTACCTTGACGACGATAGCCGATACTTTTTAGCTACCAAAATCTACCAAGGTAGACCTTAGCCCGCCAATGCCAGCTGATTACGAGCGCCAGGGGGTATCTCCGCGCTTCACGAAGAAATATTCCTCGTGCGCCATGAAAGTGCGTAAACCAGATCCAATGTCACTACAAAACCCTTGGTTTTCGGGAAATTTATTTAATTGACACAAGATCGTGGCACTAAGAACATAGTTAAAGTAAGCGCAAATTACTTGAGGCAATGGCCAAGCTTTGTGATACTTTTGCCTACTGTCCACTAACCTCTCAAAAAAAATGGTGAAAAACCCAAAAGATGGAAACCGTCAAAAAAAGAGGTATAACTTAAAATGGCTAGGCAATTGATGGCGAAAAGTAACCACACAGTTAGATTAAATTCTGACCAAGGTGGGTAGGGGAGTTTGACACTCTCATATCGGTTTATACCGAACAAGAAGAGAAGAGGCGCGGTTTTAACCCGCCTCGTAACAACCTTTCTTGATGCAGTCGCTCATGGGGGAAACCCCCAAGACCGCGCTGCATCGCTGTAGAATCCCCCGTATTTTAACCGGGGAAGATGTCAAATAGCATTTACCTGACGGGGTGATAATCAGCCTTGTTAGGCTTACTGGGTGTGGGGTGTAGGGTATGGTTTCTAGCCAACGAATCCCACTACCCCTCTAGAAACTAGAGGATCCTAGGCACGAACGAGCCGCACACCGTTAATCCTTAATAAGACCTTCGACGCCTAGAACTACGGGGACGTTGTCTCGAATAAGAGCGCTCTTCATCCCTCAATTTACGACTAACTTGGACAAAGACATCTCGTTGCACGTAAGGATAGTCATTTACCCAAATGTCTAAGCTAGGAATATAAATATCACTCGTCTGGGCAATCTTGCCTAAGTCAGGCTGATTGGACATGACCAACATCTGAGCAATTTGTCCAGTTGAAATATTTTTGTGGAGGCGTTCTAGGGGAACTTGCAGCTGACTCATAAATCCAGTTTCATCTTCCACTTCTAGATTTAACCGTCTCTCCCGGTGTTCCACAATTACCAACTCACCCTGCTGATTGACTTGTTCTTCTGTACCAATCAACTCCTCCGTCACAAATACATCCTCGATTCGACCCTGCCAGAAGCCGCTATAGGCATATCGGCGCAGCTTCAGGTTCCGCATACTTGCCCAATATACAGGACCCCACAACCAGTAAAGCCCTGCAGTGATCTCGAATAACACGCGGAAGGGAGCAAAACCTGAACCAAGAATCAAAGCTAAAATTAAAATCACAACGACTGCGATTAGAGAAATTAACAGTCGCCTTAAAAAATCTCGAAACTTACCCCAGTAGTAGCGATACTGGAGTCCCGTAGCTAGGACGGGAACCATTTGTTCAAACTTCTGGCGAGTGATGGGAATTAGCATGGGTTTTGTACTTAGTTCTTAGTCCTTAGTCTTTAGTTACTTAGTATTTAGTATTTAGTTTTTAGATTTGTTGTGATTGATCTCAATTTTGACAAATCACGAATGACTAATGACTAATGACTAATGACCAATAACCAATAACCAATAACTGGTCACAAAATTTTCTCTAACCCATATAGTAGACCCTTGAGCTGGGTAACTTTGCGAATCGCGAGCAGTACTCCTGGCATATAGCAGGAACGGTCGCTGGTGTCGTGACGTAGGGTGTAGATTTGACCAGGGGCACCGAAGATGACTTCTTGGTGAGCAATTAAGCCAGGTAAACGCACGCTATGAATCCGAATGTTGTCTTCTGCAATGCTTCCCCTCGCACCTTTTAGTTTTTCGGTTTCTTCTACCATTGCCGGATTATAGGTTTTACCTGCTCCAGCCATGCGTTGGGCGGTTTGAATGGCAGTACCGCTGGGAGCGTCGGCTTTTTGGTTGTGATGGAGTTCGATGATTTCTACGTGGTCAAAGTATTGGGAGGCTTGCACAGCTGCTTGTTGCAGTAATGCCATACCAATGGAGAAGTTGGGGATAATTAGGCAGCCAGTGCTGGCTTTTTCAGCAAATTCCGAGAGGTCTTTGATTTGGTCGGGACTCAGACCAGTGGTGCCAACTACAGGCCGGACACCGTATGCGATCGCAGTTCGGATGTTGTCGTATATGCTGTCAGGGTGGGTAAAGTCTACCATCACCCCTTGGGTTTTTTCTTGGGTAGCCAGAACTAGATTGGCTTGCAGGTCATTGAGAATGGGAATTTCAACTGGTTCGCACCCGGCAACTTCTCCGGCGTCTTGACCTAGATACTTAGGATTGGTATCAATGGCACCGATTAGGGTTATGTCTTGGGCAACAGATACAGCCTTAATCACCTCTCGACCCATTTTTCCGGCGGCACCGTTTACAACTACTGGAATGGGATTTGAATTGGACATGGTTTCAGGATAGTTTGGGGCTCTGTCAAGGGAATTCTAGTGTATATTGGGAGTTCTTGGGGGAGTGGGCTTAGGGGATGGAACCGTGAAGACCCGAGCGGACACCACGGATAGCACTAAGGGTAGATGGGTTCAAATCTTGCTTTTCGTTATTAGCCCCCGTTATTAGCCCCCGTTATTAGCCCCCAAATTCATCCCAAATTCAAGTTTACTATGCTCTTTATCGGTGAGGCTAATCCTGAAAGAAGCGATTAGTGCTGTAGTAGTAGGGTAGGGCGTGGGTCAGCTCAATACCTATTCTGCAAACAAAGTCTGGCTGAAATGAATTGTCACGGCTATACTAGCAAAGTCAGTATATGTTTGTAACTAGCTTAACTTGGTATATGAGTAGTACTCTTAAAGTAGTTCAACCCTCCGGCATTCTAGATGGTACAAAAGCTGCCAGTTTTCGTGAAGAGGTTAATCAGCTGGTGCAAGCTGGAGGAGATATTATTTTGATTGATTTTCAAGATGTTACTTTTATGGATAGTTCTGGTTTGGGAGCGTTGGTACTTGCTCTTAAAACTGTTCGTGCTGCTGGGAGCACCATGTCTATCTGCTCAGTTAATGAGCAAATCAAAATGTTATTTGAACTGACCAGCATGGACAGAGTTTTTGAAATATTTTCTACACGAGAAGATTTTGAAAGCGAGGTGCTTTCTAGAAGATAATTCTCGGGAAGTCTATAGGGCGAACGCTGTTGGGCGTAGCCCTTTTCCAATCCTAGATTTTGTTTTCAGCTGTTGCGCATTTAAATTGGATATTATTCAGTTAGGAAAAAAAACCTCAAACCCTCTCCCCTGCTCCCCTGCTCCCCTGGTTCGCTGGTTCCCTGCTGTCATAACCATGAAATTTAAATGAAGACCAGCTTAATGAAGCTAGGAAGATGTTTTATGAGAATTCCCTAAAGCTTGATTAATTCGACATAACCAACTATCCTCCGATTCAGGAGTCAGGAGCTTCGATTCAGGAGCTTCGATTCATGATAATTGATTTTTCAGGAATTTTTCGAAAAAATTGGCGAAAGAATCCACCAATCCTTGTTTATACTCCTACTAAGCTGGCTGAATGCTTCTGATGATTTACTGCCTTTCAGTCTCCTGTATTATCTTCAAAAGCTGCCAATTTTTGACATTGCCCATTGCCCATGGGCGCACGCTACGGGAACGGCCGACGCTACGGAAACTGAGGTTGATTACTCCAGGGAAAGGTGTTCATACAAAATTGATTTCCAGTAACGATAAATCATCATCAAAATAGTGTTTAGGGTTCACGGCTTCCAGAGATTTCAAAATCAAATCTAGGTGACAAGCACCATTGTGATTTTGCTTACACTCTGCCAGTAACCTGATGAAGGGCTCAAGTCCCCAAACGTTCCCATTGGATTGGTTAATCTCGTAAATCCCATCGCTGAATATATATAGGGTGCTCGATTCAGTAATTTCACAGCACTGATCAATGTAATCGGCATCTGGGAACATACCAACGGGTAAGCCAGGGGTTTTTAGACGTTGTACTTCCATCAAGGAACCATGGGTCTGAGCAATTAATATTGCGGGTGGATGTCCTGCACTAGCATAGACCAGTTGACGCTTGACCTGGTTATATACCCCATACCAGACCGTGAAGTACTTATCATTTCGCTCAGTGATCTGGAAGGTTTGGTTCAACCCTCGTAGAACATCACTCGGTTCATAGTAGTTAATCGACTTTAGAGCCCGCGACCTGAGTAAATTTAGCACTGAAAGTGTGGGCAAGGCAGCTCGTAAGCCATGTCCAGCAGCATCCAGCAGATAAATTGCTAAATGCTCTGAGTCTAGCCAATAATAGTCAAAGCCATCACCCCCCAGTTTCCGGGAGGGAATAAATCGGGTGTCAATGGTCACCGATGGTTTGATCATCCGGTCTGGAAGAATTGAACTAACATACTCTGCTGCCTCTGCTAATTCTCCCTCCAACAACTGCTTTTGGTGCTGCAAATCATGACTTAGTTGGTGTAACCTCAAGCCAGCCCTGACTCGTGCGTTCAACTCTGCTATTTCGATCGGCTTACACAGAAAGTCATCTGCTCCAGCATCTAACCCCTCTACCCGGTCTTCAATGGAATTTCGAGATGTCACCAGAATAAATATGGTGGTTGAGAGTCCCGGCGTTACCTTGAGTTGACGACAGACGTCCAATCCATTCATACCGGGCATAATCCAATCGCAAATGACTAGCGCTGGACGTAACTTTTCTACCTGCACCAAACCTTCTTCACCGTTGCTAGCTACAGCTACCTCATAACCCTGGTGGCAAAGGGCCCGTTTCAGTAACATTTGCATGGCTGGATCATCATCAATAATCAGAATTTGGTTCATGGCACTGAGGTTCTACAAATTACTTTAGGATTTATCAATACACTGACTTACAATTAGGATAGCCAGTATATTCTGTGGGCTGAATTTCACGAAACCTAGATCAGACCCCAAGACAAGTTAGACTGAGTTACTTTTATTGATGGCATTCCCTATTGGCGTATCGGATTTATTTGTTCTAACTTCTCTGTCTTGCACCGCTTCCGGTTTCTTCCCCCTTTTCTAAATCTCCATCAATTTTTGCCATTTTGGGCAACAGCTTATAGAGGGCAAGACCCCCTAGAGGGCAAGACCCCCTGGCTTGATAGAAAAGGGGAAAAGAAACCCCATTTGCGCCAATGGTTTTCCCAGTGCTTCTGGCAAAGCTTCTAGAAAAAATTTTCTTTGAAGGCAATTCTTTAAAGGCAATTGAGTATTAGTCCATGGTACAGGGAGATATAAATCTAGGTTAAACTGGATTCCTTGATCTTAGAGTACCCAATGGAAGAGAATCAGGCTTCAATGTGGTTGATGTATGTGGTTGATGTATGTGGTTGATGTAAAAGATTTTGAGGAATTGAAAAAATTGAAAACATCTATCCAACAATTTCCTAGCGACCTTAAGGCGTTAGAAAACGCTTTGGGATGGTTTGACCAGTTCAAACCATCGTCTGTTCGCCAAAAAGTCTGGTTGCAGTGCCAATTAGCTCTCGCTGAAGGATTTACCAATGCCGTTCGTCATGCTCACAAAGATTTGCCAGAAGAAGTTTCGATTGATGTCGAAGTTACTTTATTACCTGAGTGTTTAGAGTTACGCATCTGGGATAAAGGCCCTCCCTTTGATTTAGAACAGCAGCTGAGAGACCTCAAGCAGCAAATGAACCCTCAATCTGGTGGTGGACGTGGCATCGCTATACTACAAAAAATCGCTGATCATCTCAGCTATACCCGTACCGATAACAACCGGAACTGTTTGTTAATTGTGAAGTGTTATCAGGAATTGGGAAACAGGGATTTAAAAACTTTTTGTAAAGAAAATGTTAAGGAGTCTCGATTACCAATTGTCAGACCGATGGATTAGCATGATCAGATTGGTGACCTCAGTGGCTGAAACTCTGATGCTGTGCTAGTTAGACTTTTGTTGACATTTATTTATACTCAGCCCTTGTAGAACACAAAATCTTTAATATTCTGAGTAATTCACTATTTTGTTTGGTAACACCATACCGGGTTGGGAAGAGTATGCTGGCAAAATGCGATGTAAGTATTCAGCAGTCAGCAGTCAGCAGTCAGCCGTCAGCTTATTTTATTCAAAAGCTGTTCCGTGTAGCGTGGCACAGGCTTTGGCCTTGGCCTTTCGGCCACGCTACGCGAATGGCCACGCTGTGCGAACGACGCTGGGACATAGCGCATAGGCTAGAAGCCTGTGACGTAGCGCATAGGCTGATAGCTGAATGCTTACAATGCGATCGCATCTGGTGATCATCCAGCGGCCTTTTTCGGTGACCTTACTGGCGGCAAAGACTCTCGGTGATCACGGATAACCGTTTCTGTTGCTATGGGACAATTGCTTTGATCCTAAAGAGAATTTACGGTAGCAGGTTTTTTTGGCTCCTTAGCAACACGTTGACCTCTCATCACCATCGGAACCCCATTTTCCGGAGTAATTCCTACTCCACGACGAGTTGGTTTAATGATTGTATTTTGTGCTAAGGCTAAGTGATAGTCAGACAATACCTTAGCCAAAACCAGTTTCATTTCTAACATCGCCAAAGCAGCACCAATACAGCGTCGGTTTCCACCACCAAAGGGAACATACTCATAGGCAGAGTATTGACGCTCAAGGAATCGTTCTGGTTTAAACTGATCGGAGTCTGGATAGAGGTCTTCTCGACGATGGGTTAAATAGGGACAGGCAAAAAGGGCAGTATTGGCCTGATAGTGGTGACCCATAATAGTAATTGGGGATGTGGTAATGCGGGCGAAGATCACAAACGCCACTGGGTAAATCCGCAGGGTTTCTTGGCAAACTGCTGTGAGATAGGGCAGTTGGGCAATGGCCATCGGGTCTGGATGATCCCCTAAGCTATCAATTTCCTCTAGCAGTTTTTGGCGCACTGTCGGTAATCGATGAATCCAGTAGAATGCCCAAGCTAAAGCGCTTGCAGTAGTTTCATGACCCGCAAACAACAAAGTCATCAACTGATCTTGTAACTCCTGATCACTCATCAACTCACCATTTTCGTCCCGAGTGGACATGATTAAACTAAGAATGTCATTGCCCATTAGCTCGGGTTGCTCTCGGCGCTGATTAATCTCTTCCTGAAGGAGGTTATAAATTTCCTGCCTACGCCGCACCATCTTGCCCCAAGGACTCCAAGCTCCTAAATCTCGTTGCAGGAACTTAAAAAACAGCATACTAGAGCGCAGGGGGGAAGCAGTCACCTCTAGCATGGCTGCCAGCAGTAGCTTGAGTTTTTGGTAACGGGTACCCTCACCTAGACCGAAAACCCCCTGCATGATTACCTGGATGGTAATGTCTTGCATGGCAGTACGGGCAGTAAAGGCTTGACCGATTACCCACTGACTCGCTACTTGCTGGGTAATATCACAAATCAATTGACTGTAGGAATTAATTCGTTGCCCATGAAAGGGAGGAATCAAGAGTTTACGCTGCCGCTGGTGTGGTTTACCATCGAGTAAAGTCATTGAGGTTTCCCCCACCAAGGGTTGTAGCAGCTTATTTCGTTCACCAGATTTAAACTGGCTAGGAGGAGCGGTCAAGACTTCCTGAATTGCTTGGGGGTGGCTGAGGATGACTAACGTTCTCGAACCAGTTAGCCGTATGGTAAATGTATCTCCATAGCGTTCTACACACTGATCCAAATACTTGAGGGGGTTAGCAATCCAATAGATTAACTGTAACCAGTCAGGGATTTGAGGACCATCAGGTAATTTACTCACACTCGTTTTCCTCTGTTACTTTCTCAAGACAAATTCATTATCTAACCTAACTGCCATATGGCAACAAAACCTTCGGTTACCTGATTACTATCAGAAATCCGCTTATTGACAAGCTATCAATAAGATTAATGGTAATCAAAACTAGTCGATTAATCCTATTCTGTTAGTCTTTGGGAATTAAAATAAAGCAAGATTTGATTAGAATCTCTACAAGGTAGGTAGAACAATAGATGTAGAGTTGCAGGTTCTCTAGTAGTCTCAATAGTAGTCTCAATCAATGTAATCCATAAGACATTTCACTGGTTTAAAACCCAAATTTCGCCAATATACTAATTCCGCACTCAGCGAGCTGATTGTAATATTTGTTTATTACTCGTAATAATTAGAAAAGGTTTCTGACACTATGACAGTTGGTAGCAGGGTTTCGACATTCTGTCAAGGAATTCAGTATTTTGAGAATACCATACCGGGTTTTGAAGCGACTTTGGACCAATACGGTCAACGAGATGCGATCGCGTTGGGGCAAAAAGCCATCCCATCTCCTGATGATCCAGCAGCTGTCTTCCAGACCTTACTAGCTGCTGATGCCCTACGCTACCTAACCCTGCACATCACTGCTAGTAAAGCCTCTGGTCATCCAGGGGGATTTGCCAGCATTGCGGAAGGGATTGCAGCTTTGGTCATGCTGGGTTACAAAAACATTATTACTGAAGTGGGACACCATGCCCCAGGCTTCTACAGTAACATGTTTCTGGACGGCTCCCTAGAGGAGATGGGTATTAAGACTGTAGAACAGATGGGGGAACGCTTCCGAGAAATGCACGGATTGCTCGGACACCTTTCTGGTCAAATTCCTGGACTCCTCAATCCGGCTGGTCCCCTCGGACAAGGGCAACACTTTGCCATGGCCGGGGCTTTGCTTCATCCAGGGGTACTATTCCCAGTTACGATTGGGGATGGGGGCTTGGGTGAACCTTATATCATGAGCAGTTTTGGTCACTTCTCTACGGCCTATCCCCAGGTGACTAATTTTCTGCCCATCTTAGTGTGGAATGGTTACAGCCAGGAACACCATAGTATGGTTTCCACAAAGTCCAATCAAGAGATGATTGCATACTGGCAGGGCAATGGTTTCCAAGAAGTAATCTTAATCAATGCTAAGGATTACGATGATGCTGACCAACCTGGTGAGTATGTCGATAGCACTGAGTTTTCTTTGCAGAAGCGATTGGCATTTACCCAAGGGGTTTTGGAAGCTACGGATAAAGCGGCTAAATCAGCTTTGAGTGGTAAGTTAACGGTGCTGATTGTTAAACAACTAAAAGGAGCGGGAGTCCACAAACGGGGAGCTAAAGCTCACAATCTTTACCCAGGAGATACCCTGGAAAAAGATTATATTGTTAGTGCCCTTAAAGCTCGGGCGTTACCGTCTCAAGCCTGGGAATTAGTGAGGATAAATTTTGAGCGTTCTGGAGGAGGGCCAGCGGCTCATACTGTAGTCACAGAAAAGGAATTGCCTTTACCAGATTTAGGTAAATTGCCTTTAGAGGAATTTGTGATTGATGGCGATAAAAAAATAGCAACTACCGCGATGGGAACGATAGTTGCTCATGTGGGGCAAAAAGACCCTAATTTTATTATTTCCAATGCTGATGGGAATGCTGCTTCTGGAATTAATAATATTAACCAAGCCCTAAAAATTATCCACCCCACCCCGGATGAAATTTACTTCCAAGGCCCAAAAGGTCAGGTGTATGAACCCTTGAGTGAAGATGCTTGTGCTGGATTAGCGGTAGGGTTAGCTTTGTTTGGAGCTCGTACTCTGTGGTGTTCTTATGAATCTTTTGCTATCAATGGGTTACCCATTTGGCAAACCGTTACCCAAGCCATGGCAGAATTGCGCCGTCCTACTCCCTCTACTATTACATTATTTACGGCTGGGGCACTGGAGCAAGGACGGAATGGTTGGACTCACCAGCGTCCTGAAATTGAAAATTACTTTGCTGCTATGATGCGCAATGGCAATATTTTCCCGTTGTTTCCCTGTGATGCTAATAGTATCCAAGTGTGTTATGAGTGGGCGCTGAGTACTAAGAATAAAGGAATTACCATTACTGCTAGTAAGTCACCCTTACCGGTGCGCACGACCTTTGAGCAAACCCGTCAAGGCTTGCAAGATGGTGCAGTGGTTTTGCATGAAACTAAAGGCAGTAAAACCGTTGTGTTTGCGGTGATTGGGGATATGAGCCTGATACCAGTGTTTGATGCTGCTTCTAATTTGGAAGACCAAGGGATTGGGGTGCGGATTGTTTCGGTAATCAGTCCCCGCCGTTTGTACCGTCCTGATGATACGGCTTGGAAAACCTGTAGTGAAGCTGATGGGGGTTTCTTAGATGATCAGGGGTTTGAACGGCTGTTTGGTGGGGATGGATTGATTGGTGTTACTGGTGGTACCAGTGCCATGCTGGAACCGATTATGTTACGTAGTACTTGCAAGCGGGATGTGGTTTCTTGGAAGCGTGGTGAAACTGCTAGCAGTGCTGGTCAAATTATGGCCTTTAATGGTTTGACTGCTGAGGCTTTGGCCAAACGGGCCACTGAGTTGGTTAGTTAAAATTTAGTTGGTTAGCATTTTTTGGTGTAGCCCTATCCTTAAGGATGGGGCTGTCAGCTATCAGCGATCAGCTATCAGCTAATGGGCTATGCCCACGCTACTTGAGGTGCTTTTGAATAAAAGAGATAAGCTAAGGCCAAAGGCCACGCTACGGGAACGTTTAATCTGAGTGTAAGCCTTGAGCTATCAGCCATTAGCTTTCAGCTTTTTAATAAAATAAGCTGACGGCTAATAGCTGATAGCTAACATCGGGCTACACCAATTAAGCCCCCCTAGGAATATTAGGGAATGCTGCCCTATCCTACTGCTCGCAATTGTAGCCGCCTTTCATTCTACCATCATTCCAGTCTTTTATTTCAAAATTATCTATTCCAATGTAGCTAAGTCCATAGCTATTAACTGCAGTGCTGTAGGAACAATCATTCTCTGGGGAAATCACTCCAACATGGGATACATAGTTATTGCTTCTGACAGCCTCTCCTAAACTGCTAGACATGCTTTCGAAAATGAAATTATCGCAGACTACAGACTCCGCCGTCTTGGCATCGAAACTCTTTGGTATTCCAGTAATCTCTTCTAGTGTCTCTACATCAGGGCAAGCAAATATCAACCCTTGATTGTAGTTTGTATCTCGAACATATTGAGCAATTACTGGGTTAGGATTTCCTGTTATTCCTCCTGCCGGTCCACTACCGCCAATGATTACCATGAATTGTCCTTTATAATCACCCTCTTTGCCCCAACAATTATTTTGTGCAGCAACTCGCATAGATGATAGTCCTTCGCTGTTTTGTAAGCAGCCCTCCCCTTCTAGTAAGTCAGTGGGTTCGTAAAAAATATCTGCATTATTTGGAGATAGTATTCTTATAATTAGAGCATCTAGATCCTGGGGACCCCTTTGTTCGCCCTTTTGCCCCCAACCTTGTTTCTTATCAATCAAGATAGTAACAAGCTCGTGTTCGGGATTTTCTTCGTGCCATTGTCTGACATCATTCAGGCAGTCTGATAGGAATTTACCACTACAGTTATTGCGTGGGAAATCTGTCGGGTTGTGAAATACGAACCAATTTCCTGGTACTGAGCCACCACCACCAATTCCGAAAGGCGAATCAAAGATATCAATCTCGATCGCTTTTACCTGGTCTAGGACTTCCGCCAAACTATTGGCATATTGTAGCTCGTAACTGTTGTGACTCATTGGTTTAAAAACCTGACCAATATTAAGGGAGTCACTATAGTCACAGGTAGTATTTTGATTTCCCCCACCATTGTCTTCGCAAGTGGAAGTATAACCTAATACTTGAAAAAGTTGAGTAGCACCATTGGGATTTCCTATGTACATTTTAGGGTCTTTTACCAGCTCTGTAAAAGAACAATCACGCAGGTCTCGAAAAATTGTGGGGTCAGAACCGGGTTGATCTTGTGCAACACTAAATTCAATCTGATCAGCTTCATCTGTCAGTTCGATCTGCCATTGTATCAGGTCACCTTCGCAATATCGTGTGCTGAAATTATCACTGCTACGCCAAGTTTGACCATCTTGGGGTCTTGATTCTGACCAGCCAATAAAACAGATCTCGCCTTGAGGTTCACAAGCTGAGGCATAAGCCTTCGGTACAGGGATGAGACTGGTAATAATCAGACTCAGTAAAGCAGCTATGAAAAATTGCTTAAGGGTTTTGAACATCTTAATCACTTTGTTTTTCAACAGTATTTTCAACAGTGTTTTCAACAGTAACTGTCTAGAACGTTAGTGAATTAGAGTAGTCAATTAGAGTATGATTTCTACAAAGGCGGATAGACACAGGAGGATAGACACAAGGTAGTTCATTCTATGATTCCCTTGCATCTATCTCTTTATTCTAGAAAGCCAGAACAGAAGGTAAACTAGATTACTCTAATTCTGGATTACTCTAATCTGCCAACTTGAACTTTACTGAGGCATGGGTTCATTAGTGTAAACATGCACTGAGAACGTTTGACCCGCTCCCCTTGGATTTCCTAGGTACAGATTGTTATCTTGGAACATAGTAGTGATTCCACAGTATACAATTGGATCCTGTAAAGTAGGGTCACTTCCACTTACATCTTTTGCAAGACCAAATTCAATGTTTTCAGCATCCGGACCTTGGGCGATCCACATCATCTGAGTTCCTGGGCAATATCCTGTGCTGAAATTATCACTGCTACGCCAGCTTTGACCATCTTGGGGACCTTTTTCAGAGAAGACAACAGCACATAGAGTACCGTTATCAGGACCAGGAGGTTGACAAGGAAACTGAGCATAGGCTTTCGGTACAAAAATACCGCTGGTAATCAGAATGCTGAGTAGACCAGCTAAGAACAATTGCTTGATGAATTTGAACATTAATTTACCTCGTTGGTGTGTATCTAATGTGTATCTAAGTTATTACCCTCTTGCTGACAGAGGGCTGTGAACAACACGTCCAGAGGTAGTTAACCTTTAACCTTTAAGCTGCAAATAGCTATAGAAACCAGCTGGTGATTGTGGCAGGTATATCCTTAAACAGACCTAGCACACAACCGGTTAGCTCTCATTTTTTTAAGCACCCTAAATTTTTGATAAGCTGTTGCGCATCTAAGCTTTAGATTTGCCTATCTGATTAAATCCTGGCCAAGCTTTACCCATAAGCATTTTGACCAGAAGTTTTATGTTATAATAGGCAGATTGAATCATCACAGCTCTGGTTTTACTTAATCATACTAATATCTTAAAAATAATTTGTCAAGCCTTTTTTTTAGACCCAATTCAGATTTGCTTTTGGCTGGTGCTATAATGTGGTATGTTCTATGAACTATATTTTTTTACCCTTTCGGAGCCGCTAATTTATACAACCTTTATCCTCAGAAGGATTAAGTGATTTGAGCCTAGTTTGGATTAATGATTAGGATCCTATGGCATTCCCGTCCCGTGACCTACGCTCAATCGCTAGTTGTGTAATACTTACAGGATCTATAAATTGCCAGGGTTATACCCATAGGAAAGGGAGCAGGGAACAGGGAGCAGGGAGTAGGAATCAAAAATTTTCACAATTCATTGAAGATACCTATAGCACCTAAATTTACTGACTCTATTTTCAATAATTAAGTCTGTGATCAACTGTATTCCGATACTTTTTAGCTACCAAAGTCTACCAAGGTAGAAATTAGCCCGCCAAGGCAAGATGCTCTCGCATCCAGGGTGTATCTACCAAAGCTCTCAGGAATATCCCACGAGCGCCATTTATATCTCTATCCATTTTTTGACCATCAATTTTGGACTTAATGATTTTGCTTCCACCAATTTTGACGAGTTCACCTGTCCAGCTGACAGTTTGGCTGGTGTAGGCTTCACATACATCAACTACGAGCTTTCCTGTCTCGAAAGCTTTATGCTTAAGGAACTGTTTGAACCTGTAATGAGCAAAAGAGAGTAGGTTTCGGACTGTTTTTGTTCGCGTAGCGTGGCCTTTTGGCCAACGAATCTTTCGCTCTTGTCGTTTTGACATTTGAGATGTCTCAAAAGTGGGAAGCAGAATAAAGTCAAAATTGTCAACCAAAAATCTGGCAGCTTTGTGATGCAATTCATTGATCAAGTTCTGTATTCTGATAGTGATTATTCTGGCCGCCTTTCTGATTCGACGTTTTTGTTTACCTTTTGATAGGCTGATTTTTGAAATCAGCCTATCAAAAGGTAAACATAGACGCTGAATTCGAGAAAAGTCCCCTTCACCAATTTTTCCTACAGAATTTTCGGTGACATACTCCCACACGCTCATCGAAGATTACAGTGTGGGCTTCTTACCAACTCCAGCCATCACTATCGGCTTTCGCCGACGCGGGGCGCGTTCGGATACACGGGTTACTTTATTAACGACACGGGATGCCCCGACCCACCGGAACAATACAATGAGTTCTATTTTTTAGGCACGTAAGTGGCTGACTTGCCCAGCATTTAAGGCCGTAGGCCACGCTACGCGAACGGCTTTGTTTATCAGTACATATATTATAGCAATTTTATAATACCCTGTGCAAAATTCATCCCACACCTAATGCGTAGCATTAGGTGTGGGATGAATTTTGCCGGACAGCTAAAAAATGAAGTGCGGAAAGTGGGTTCATATCACGATCAGCAATAGCTGACTATTGTAGATTCACGATTAACCAAGCCAGTCAGCTCAATGGTCACTAAGGAGTCATTTTCAAATGCAATTTTGGATCTTGTGCTGCCCAACCCCCAGGGGAATTCAAACGAACCTCAAAATGTAGATGGGGTTGGTTAATGTCAGGATTTCCCGTAGTCCCCACTGTCCCCAATAACTGTCCAACATTAATTTGCTGACCTGGACTGACACTAGTACGGTTTAAGTGAGCATAGCGGGTTTGGCGTCCTCCCTCATGATTAATCACTACCAAATTGCCATAAGTGTCTTGTGCTCCAGCATAGGCAACGATACCGCTATCAGTAGCAAAAACCTGAGTACCTTCCTGTGCGAGTAAATCCACACCAGCGTGAAACTTCTTTTCATCCTCACCAGCGTCTTGCCGCCAGCCGTAATCCAGTCCTATCCCTGCCACAGTTGGTAAGGGATAATTAGTCAATCCGGTGTAGCTATCTACAGTCGGAGTTTCCCTCGTTGCTGTGGGAATACCTATGCCAAGGGAATTTAACCCTGGGATAAAGGCTTGCTTAGAGGGTTTTTTACAACCATTTAACTCAAATAAAACCGCAGCACGGACACCGTAGGCGTCTGCTAAGTCTTGCCAAGTGGCATTCAATGGCACATTCACCAAGATACCATTGAATGGCGGAATCAGAATCTCTTGCCCCACTGGCATTGACTGCCGGTTTAAGGCTCGATTAAATCGAAGTAGTGTAGCCTCTTCAAGGTTGTATTTGTTGGCAATACTCTCGACGGTTTCACCTGCAACCACTTGGTGGCGAGTTAAGCGAGAGAGCACTGGCGGTGGACAAATATCCTCTATAGTTGTGTTTTGAGTTACTGTGTTTTGTGGCTGTTGTACTGTTTGTACTGTCAGAGTTGTTCGCGTAGCGTGGCCTTTTGGCCAAGGTTGTAGGTTGGCTGCTTGAAGTGTGGAATGTGTGAAATTTAACTGGCTTTGCGTTCGCTGAAAGCGGGACGAAGTCCATCGCTGAAAGCGGGACGAAGTCCATCGCCAACCATCATCTACAGATAAAGAACCAGGATAGGAATCAGTTGTTCCCAAGTTTGAACTAGCAACAGTTGGGGTCACTAGCCAAAAAATTGTAGAAATAATTGGGAGCCAGCGCACTACATTCATTGTTAAGGATTGAGTCATAGATCAAGACTAGGGCACAGGTAAACGGTTTCAACTTTTAGACTTCAAGCAAACAACCTAACCTTCGGGAATGGCTACTATGGTTTGAACTTTCCCCGTTCGCGTAGCGTGGCCTTTTGGCCAAGGACTTCCCTCAACCCTCTAAAAGATTAAACCTTCAACTAGTGAACCTTCAACTATTCAACCTTCAACTCTTCAACCTTCAAAGCACTCTTAAAATACTAGGAATACTATCCACTGCCTCTAGAGTCCGAATTTCATCTAGAGCCTCTCGGAAGTTCCCTTCACGCACATCATGAGTGACGACCACAATCTCTGCTAAGTTTCCTTGGAAACCAATTTGCACCACAGATTCTAAACTGACATGATGTTTGCCAAAACTGGTGCCTAAATGCCCAATTACACCAGGATGGTCTTGACTGAGGAACCGCGCATAAAAGCGGGTGACCAGGTCTGAAATAGGAGCAACA
>NZ_JAAHGN010000480.1:0-5529 GCF_010672485.1 Moorena sp. SIO2C4
TCGTGAATTCCCACTACATGGTGTTGACCATCTTGCAAGCGCCAGACTGGGCTACCGCTTTGACCGCCATAGGTATCGAGCATATAGGAGAGCTTGCGACCAGTGATTCTGGTAATTCGACCAGCATTGAACCATTGTGTGCCAAATGGTTTGTCACCAGCGTAGCCAGAGTTATTTATCAGTAGATTTGTGAGTAAGTCGTCGGATAGATTGGCAAATCCGAACCAGCCGACTCGGTTCCCTAGGGTGTCATCCGGTAGAATAATTGCTCCGTAGTCGAAATCATCATCTTGTTCTTGTGTCCAGCCTTTTACACTGCGGAAGGATGTGCTAACTTGGGAGCCGAAGGGAGCTTCGTTTTCATCAATACCGGGAAAGACCTCAATTTTCCTGGCCCAACCACCAGCACTATGGCTATAGACGCAGTGTCCAGAAGTCATTACTGTCCGTGGTCCAATCAACCAGCCAGTACACAGAGACCGCCTCCCATTAGCTTTGGTAATGATTAACTGGCAAATCCATCGCCAGGGCATACTAGTAAGTGAAGAAATGCGGATGCGGTCGTCACTACCACATACTGACTCTGGCCTTTGGAATTCTCCAGCACCAGCATCTGGAAGATTTTCCATATCCTCTGTGACCAACATTCTTTCCTGGAAATCAAAACCCTCATTAAGCGCTCGGGATTTATTGAATCCAGGTACTGCTTCGATTTCACCGCGACCCATCATTCCCTCAAATTGGTCTTCGGTATCTATTGACTGGGATTGAGTTTCGCTGGAAGTGATTTCATGGAGCTGCTGATCCTCCCGTTCTATTTCCTTGCCTTGGTTGGTTTGATTGGAAACTATTTCAGTTTCTGACATAACCATTCTCCTTACAATTAACTACTACAAAGAACTCAAGTGAATGTTCTTTCCATGTACATAATCGCAAGGTTGCACTAGGCTTGACAGTACCCTTGCGGGTACTTATAGCGCTACGGGCAAGTCAGAAGTTAGAAGTCAGAAGTCAAAGGTGCGCTTTCCGTCGGCGAATTAAATTCTTAATGCGGAAAACGCACCATTACGCTCTTGGGGAGGCAGCGCGGTCTTGGGGGTTCCCCCCATGAGCGACTGCCGTGGTTTCCCCCACTCGCGCTTTGCATCAAGACAATGTCCTAATCTGAATGGGTAGTGCTATATAGTCAATTTTTTGATCAAGGAAAACTTAGGTATTTAACTGAGGTACGGGAGTACATCAGTTATCCTGAACAACCCAACCCTCAAGAACGTGATAGCTGATTGCTGATTTTAGCTAAAATTTGGTATCATAGATGTTTTTCGCCTTTGATACCACAAAGAAGACCTTGATTCCTTACTATAAATAACTTTTTCTCTTTATAATAAGCGCATATTTGTATTTTTCTTTACAACTTAAGTATAACACATTAGGGCATCAACACCTACAGCTTAACAATTTGTAAATACATACCCTATATCCCCTATATCATTAGATCAGCCCTGTGAGAATAAGAATCACGTACAGCGAGCGAACCTCAATGGCCACGTAATCGATAAACTACTAGATGAACGACTGGCATTGGCCGCCAGATCTTGGGTAACAGGTGTTTCTGAACCTTGGTTATAACCTGAAGTCAATCAAACGCCTAAGTCAGTCCTCCAAGTACATCTTTAGTTTTGGATTTGTAAGAGCTTCTCACAAGCTATACCGTCTTGATCACCATCGAGGTTGTGAATATCCCCGGGATAGGTTTTCAGTAATAATTGAGCTTGTCTTTGACTTTTAAAATCCGCGCAATTACAAGTATCACCTGTACCGATAACACAAGGTGGGATTTCAGGACAGGTCTCATTTTAAACTCCAATGGAACATAGTGCTCTCTGTCCTGAAGAGCTAAATACAAAAGTCAAAATTGATACTATTAAAGCAAAGGCAGCGATAACATCAGAGCGCTCCCATTTGTGACTGTTATTTTTATTATCAGTATGGATCATGATTACATGATTCAAGTTCTCAGTTCAAGTTTCATTGACCATAGATTAGATTCTTCTAACTCCTTGTGTCAAGCCTAATTGAGATGCTCTTACACTGCATACTTAACCCTTCATACTTCATAATTGATACTTAAGCCTTCATAATTGATACTTGATGCCTTGTTCATACTTCTTACTTTAACAACTGGGATTCCCAATCCTGACTAGTATCCAACCTAATCACCAAAGATTGTTCCTCTTCTGTAAACCCTTCAAATCCAGCCTGTTGACCCTTAAGCAAATCAACCGTAGCATCAGACACATCCCCACTACGAGATAATAAGCGATTGGCCGTAGGCCACGCGGGGCGCGTTCGCATAACACAGCTTCTGGTGCGCAGAGCGTAAATAATTTGTATCGGTAACTGATAACGCTTGGCTTTTGCGATCGCTAATTCTCGGAAAGCCAGTCGGTCATACTTACCATCTCAAATAGGGAGCATGTCACTTATGCAGAACATTTGTACGCTTATCTGGGGAATGGGGAATGGGGAATGGGGAATGGGGAATGGTGATGGGTAATGGGTAATGGGTAATAGGTAATAGGGGGAGTATGTCACTTTTACCGAATATTTTTACCTTATCGATCGCCCCCTCATGGGTAATTGCTTGCTCCTCTGGTAAATAGTTCATCTGTTCTGCAACTAAGACCGGCTCGAACACAGGATTTTTGTTGTTTTGTCAAGTAGTTCATTTGTTAGGCTTATTTGACCTGCTCCCAGTTTGAGGTCCACCAATGTACTTTTGGCTTTGCTGATAATTTTGGTCAATCGCCTCCCGAATTTTAGCAACTGTGCCAAAACTACGGATATAATTATTGGTCTTCGCCCTTTGATGGAACTGAGCTACAACTTTTCCCAATTCCAACCTATGAGTTGTGGTAAGATTCTGCTGTTCCAGGATAGTACTTAACAGAGACTCTTGAGGAAACTGGCGCATTTTAACTGCATACTCTACCACCTCACCCACTCCCCCTAGTCCAAACCCATCACTGGTTTTAATGATTGGCACAACTTCCAAATAAATCTCAGGAGAAACTGACTGATTGATGCGCATTTCTTCTTGACAAAAATGCTTTCGCTGAGCTAAACTTGAATAGTCCAGGAATCCAAAATATACGGCTTTCTTGACTTTATAGACGTACTCGCCAGTAAGCAGCACATAGGAAGCATGGGTCTGAATCAGTTCAATAGGTAGTTTCACCGGATGAGGATAAAATTCCGGCTGCATCATCTGGTTAATTAAACTGGGAATATCTGTCTGTGTCATTTTTCAATAAACAGTTAACTTGGAACTGTTTACTAATTGGGAAGCATTCAGCTGTCAGCTGTTAGCTGACAGCTGATGACTGAATGCTTACAATGATTGGCCGTAGGCCACGCTACGCGAACGAAAGCTGTCTAAATTAAATACACAATAGCTTAATCGCTACTAACAACTTCCTTGACAGACTCAGCCTGAGAACCCTCCAGACGTGGACCATGAGTTTGTACTACTTTTGAAGCAAAATAGTTTCCCCAACGTGCTGCTTGCTTAGTGGTCAAACCATTGGTGATTCCAAACAACACACCACCGGCAAAGGCATCACCAGCTCCTACGGTATCCACGGCCTTAGCTGGGAATCCAGGCACCTGGAAAATTGTTTTATTTTCCACCACTAAACAACCATTAGAGCCATCAGTGATAAAAGCTGTATCCACTAACTCACTAATTTTACCAGCACAATCAGACAAGGATTCCAATCCACAGAAGTGACGTGCTTCTTCCGCGTTACAGAAGACCACATCACAATAATCTGTAATCAGCTGACGGAAATCATCAGCAAAATTCTCTACTAGAAAGAAGTCGGAAAAGGTAAAAGCACTCTTTACTCCTTTAAGCTTGGACTGTTCCATAGCCTCAATACAAGCTTTCCGAGTGCCATCCCCCGTCCACAGATAGCCCTCAACGTAGCTATATTTGCATTGGCTGAGTCGTTCTACATCAATATCAGTAGGAGCCAAAGTAGTAGACACTCCCAGATGAGTACACATAGTACGCTCAGCATCAGGGGTAGTTAGAACCACACAGGTACCAGTTGGACCACTAGATAGCTCAGCTGGATGCACATCAAATTGAATCCCTGCCTCCAATAAGTCTTGTCGGTAAAATTCCCCATTGGTATCTCTAGAGACTTTACCGGAATAGAAGCCTTTACCACCACTTTGAGCGATCGCAATCATAGTATTAGCAGCCGAGCCTCCTGAGCTTAGTTCCAGAGAATGATGCTCAAGATTGTGTAGAATCATAGCCTGCTTTTGGGCATCCATCAAAGTCATTGCCCCTCGATTCAGGTCATGTTGCCGGATAAAATCATCATCCACCAGTGCCAGAATATCGACTAAAGCATTTCCGACACCAAAGACATCAATAGGTCTTGACTGTTGAGAGTTTTCTGTCATTTTCTTCCAATCCAACTAATCATTCACAAAAAAGCCAGGGAAATTTTAACTCTGCCCTGGCTTAATCAGACAACTATAACCAACCTATCATTGCTCTATGATTACTGTATAAAGTAATGATATTGTTTTCGGTTGAATATTTATCATGGAACGTTATTTGTTAATTTAAAATTGAACAGTGAAAATTCTCAGTGAAAATTCTCAGTGCTCAATCGGCAATTAACAAAATAGGATTTAAGGTAAGCATATGCTTACCTGTATTCTGCAACGCTTTATTTAGAAGTGATAGCAAGAACACTTAATTTAGGCTCATCCATAACCTCGATCCCTTCTGGCAAGACTAACTCGTAAATGTACAGCATCTTACCCTGTTCCAAATTTGATATATCAATATCAATGGTTTCGGGAATTTTATCTGGGGGACATTGCACTTTTACTGTTGTAAGCCTTTGCTGCAAAATTCCACCTTGCTTAACTCCCACGGCTTCTCCCACTAGCTTCAGAGGTACAACAACCTCTACTTTATTTTGAGAAGCCACTGAGAAAAAACTGAGGTGGTAAAGGGAATTTTTCCAAGGATGAGATTGTATCTCCCGCAGCAGCACTGGACCATTCCAGGAAATGTCGGGAATAGAGAGCTCTATCAGGGTATTATTAACCGAGGCTGTTTTAAGCAAGTCTTCTGCTGCTTTAGCCGTCATAGTTAAGGATACAGATTCTGCACCATTGTGACCGTAAAGTACGGTGGGAATCAATCCAGAACGGCGTAAGGCTCTCGGCTTACTACCTTCTGGTCGCTTTTGACATTCTACAGTAACATTCATCGCTAGGACTTTAACTCTTCGAGATAACGTAGCCAAATTAATGGCAATTACTGGTCAGCTACCGGTCGATTCCGCCACCGAGGGAGGTGCTGACCTCAATGGTAGGTCAGGGTTTTTAATCGAATCGGAAACTACTGAGATTCAAACTCTCCGACTGACACCCTGACGCCCTGATACCCTGACGCACTTAAACTCCCGAAGTTATCGGTGTACCGCTAGCATCCAATAG
>NZ_JAAHGN010000481.1:0-5523 GCF_010672485.1 Moorena sp. SIO2C4
AGTGTGGGGAGATGGGGAGATGGGAAGATGGTAAAGATTTTTATAGGGTTTCCTATACTTACGAGGTACATTCAATTTTATTACCCCTACTCACTGTTTCCTTTGCTATAGTACTTTCTTGATAGTATAGCAGTCGCCAGGGCAGTTAGGACATGACAAAAGTCTCACACCCTTTGTAAGCGCAAGAGTTTGACTTCTGACAAATGACTTCTGACTTTTGACTTCTGCTATAGTTTCTTGATCACGTTTGGTGATATCCACTTTCAACGTGGGTATTATCTTAGTAGGAACTTATAGCAGTTTTCATAGTAATGAGGTACACAGGATTTTTTGCCTATTCCCTATTCCCTATTCCCTATTCCCTATTCTCCCCAGAAATAAAATGAAATTACCGACTTTTTTAATTATAGGTGTGCAGAAGGCAGGAACAACTTCTATTTATAACTACTTAACCCAACACCCTCAAGTTTATATGAGTCCGGTTAAGGAAACCAATTTTTTGGAGAAAGATTGGGAAAAGTTACCTCCAGAAATAAGAACTATTAACAAAAATAGAATTGATACCTTTGAAAAATATTGTAAACTTTTCCAAGAGGTGAAGGATGAAATAGCGATTGGGGAAGCATCCCCTAATTATTTGTTTCATTATAAATCATCTTGTGAGCAAATATTGCGCTATTTGCCCGATGTTAAAATGATTGCTATTCTACGAAATCCCGTAGACCGAGCTTATTCGGATTATTTAATGCATGTTCGGGAAGCGACGGATGTAGCGGGTAATATCCAACCATTATCGGAACAGCTTAAGTTTCGCTCTCAGGGGTCGTTTACCCTAAAAAAAGGACTCTACTCCTCTCAATTGAGTCATTTTTTTGAAACGTTTAATCGAGATAAAATAAAAGTTTATCTGTACGATGATTTATGTAAAAATCCCGTGGCTTTGATCCAGGATATGTATCGGTTCATTGGAGTAGATGAAACGTTTATCCCGGATGTATCGAAAAAAGCGCAAGTGGCTCAAGTTCCTAAACTAAAATTGGTTAATGATCTGTTGCGGAAACAAAATCCCTTCAGAACTATGATAGCTTCTGGACTAAAGTTCATCCTGCCAGTGGAGGTGAGGCAAACTGTTCGTTCAGCGCTAATCAACATGAACTCAACTGATAAGAAAAAAGCTGCTCTTTCTAAAGAGGAACGGCAACAGTTGCTGGAATTTTATCGTGATGATATCCTGAAACTCCAAGATTTGATTCAACGAGACCTTTCGTTTTGGTTAACTATTTGATTGCCTACACCAAGATAGAATGGGCGATACTGGGTTCGAACCAGTGACCTCTTCCGTGTGAAGGAAGCGCGCTACCACTGTGCTAATCGCCCATAGTTTTCTAGTCACTAGCTTTACAGTATACCACAAATTACGGTCACGTGACAAGTGGAGTTTGCCTGAAAAGCTGATTTTTATGATATCCCTTGATGCTGAATCAGTGAACTGTGGATCAAGCTAGATATCAAGCTAGATATAAAATCTTAAAACTACACTATAGCATTTTAATACCACCAATTGAAGAGTTGACAAACACAATCGAGTAATGTTATCTTATCGCAAGAGTTTTAATGGTTAGACCCCCATAAACATTCAACTCCAAGCAACCATTAAAATTTCAGACCTTAGTTAACCCTGACGGATGTAGCCCTGACAAACTATTTAAAGATGAGTCAGTTAGTAGTCTTAAAACTGGGAAATGGTAATTGTCAGGAAGGTTTTCCTACTGTTATAGCTCAACTTTGGGAAAGGGATCATCGTACTCTGATGCAGTTTACTGGAGGTTTGCCTGCTGCACCAGAACTGCCTAAACTCTACAAACGCTGGCAATTAATGTATGCAGCACTCTACGGAGGCTTCAGGTGCGATCGCCGTCTGGAAATTCATAACGTTAGTATCACTAATGTTTCAGAAGCTGAGTTTAGGAATCTGTCTCAACAGTTAGAAGAGCAAATTAATACCTGGCTCAATGCTGAAGAATTTCGCAACATTGAACGGCGAGTGCGAACTAAACTAATTCCGTCTGAGGAAATTAGCGTGATTATCGAGGCGGAAGATGACCAAGTGCGACGATTTCCTTGGCATTTGTGGCGTTTATTTGAAGATTACCCCCTGACAGAAGTGGCGTTGAGTAGCCAAGAGTATGAGCCAGTCACGACGCCAGATCGAGAGTCAACGGGTCAAGTTAGGGTATTAGGAATTTTAGGAAATAGTGAAGGGATTGAGGTTGAAAAAGACCGGGCTTTACTTGAGCAGTTACCGGAGGCGGAAACGGTTTTTCTGGTGCAGCCACAACGCCAAGAGCTTAACCACCAGCTTTGGGATAAACAGGGATGGGATATCCTGTTTTTTGCAGGACATAGCAAGAGTGCGGCGGATGCTAAAACTGGTTACATAAGTATTAATCAAACTGATAGGTTAACGATTTCCCAGTTAAAGCATGGTCTGGGAGCAGCTATTACCCGTGGTTTGAGACTGGCAATTTTCAATTCTTGCGATGGCTTGGGATTAGCACGGGAATTGGCTGATTTACATATTCCTCAGTTGATTGTGATGCGGGAGCCGGTACCAGATCCAGTGGCACAGGAGTTTTTGAAGTACTTTTTAACCGCATTTGCTGGTGGAAAATCCTTATATTTGGCAGTGCGGGAAGCTAGGGAACGGTTGCAAGGCTGGGAAGATAACTATCCTGGTGCTAGCTGGTTACCAGTGATTTGCCAAAATCCAGCTGTTGTTGCGCCGACTTGGCAACAGTTGCGCGATCGCAATCAATTGGCTTCTGTTTCAGGTAGCTCTAGTCAGGCTCATGGGTCACAAACCTCTTCAGAGGTTCAAAAGATGATGCGATCGGCTGTAGTAGAGGGTGAAGGTTCATTACCCAGTACCTCCCTTACTCCTTCAGACCAAAAGACTAAGACCTTTTTGCGATCGCATAACAGATCCTACAGACCTTGGCATTTTTGTCTGATTCGGTCACTATGGTGCGATCGCGTTTTGTTACTCAAGGCTAGTGTATTCGCCATGGCTTTGGTGATGGGATTGCGGTGGTTGGGACTATTGGAAGGGCTTGAACTAAAAGCTTTTGACCAACTGATGGGACAACGACCCTATGAAATGGGGGACGAACGTCTGTTGATTGTTAAGGCTACTCCAGAGGATATTAAAAATCAGGAACAGCAACCCAAGCATAGGGCATCGTTATCAGACCATACTCTTACTCGGCTATTTGAGAAACTCCAGGAGTATGAACCAGTAACGATTGGCTTAGATATCTATCGTGATTTTCCGGTGGATCCAGCTTACCCTAAACTAGCAACTTACCTGGGACAAAAGAATTTATTTGGTATCTGTAAAGTTAAAGATGCTAAGGCTGGGGACACCGAAGGGATTTCTCCACCCCTGGAAATTCGGCCAGATCGGATTGGTTTTAGTGATGCTTTACCTGACCAGGGGGGAATCCTCCGTCGCCATCTGTTATCTCTGAACTCACCAGACCTCACGGATAAGTGTACTGCTAAGAATAACCTTAGCTTGTTACTAGCCCTATACTATCTACATGCTAAGGGTATCCCATGGGGCTACACATCAAATCAGCAATTATGGATTGATCGGCCACATTTGGGTAACGGTAAAACTGTTGTGCTGAAGGAATTAAATTCCTATACCGGTGGCTACCACAGAGTGGATGCAGCAGGTAGACAAATCTTGCTAAATTACCGTTCCCGTCGTTCTGTTGAAGATATTGCACCAACAGTCGATGTTGGCGATATTCTCAATGATAAGATTCCGCCCCAGCGCAGGTCCCAACTGAAGGGTCGGATTATTCTTGTTGGTATAGCCGGTCCAATTAATACCAGTAGTGATTACTGGCTCACCCCTTACAGTGCCAGTCAGCGCCTGAGCCAGAAGCGAACACCAGGAGTGGTGATTCAAGGACATATGGTAAGTCAAATCCTGAGTGCGGTTCTGGATAATCGACCCTTGTTGTGGGTTTGGTCAGAATCAACAGAAGTGCTGTGGATTTGGGGTTGGTCTGTGGTAGGAAGTGTAATTGGTTTAGTAATGGGATTCCGCTCAGGCCAGGCTAGGGGTATGCATTGCCTAAGTGGCTTGGTAATCCCGACGGGAGTGGCACTTGGTGCTTTGTATGGCATTTGTTATCTGTTGATTTTGCAAGGGGGTTGGATACCGCTGGTGCCTTCAGCAATGGTATTGGTGCTTACTTCGGTGGGTATGGTTTTGGTAGTACGTTATACAGCATGTTCCAATCAGATGTGAAACTAGGATTGATGCAAAAAGGGAACTTCTCAGACCCAGTCAGCATCTTCCTTGGCAAAAGCATCGGAGTTGACAATGGTTAAAATTAAACTGCTTTATGGGATTGCGTTTGCTCTGGCGACTCTCACCAGCTACCCAGCACAAGCGCAATTGATGGAATCCACTGGCAATAGGGCTGAATCTATAGCAGTAGAGTTTAAACAGCCAGATTATTCAGGTGATGCGCCGAGCGGACGTAGGCGAGGTACAGGTAATCGTGGATATTGTCCTATGGCTGTTTCTGAAACGGGAGGAAACCTTACGATGACACCTGTGATCGATAAAGATAGTAGGGGATTGACAGTTAATGAGTCTCCGACTATCTGGGTTAATGTTTCCTATCAATCTGAAAGTTTTGAGAGGGGGCTTTCTGGGGAATTTTCCTTGCAGGATTCAAAAACTAACACCAAGCTTGCTCCAAAATATTTACCTGTTACTTTGCCAAGTCGGTCTGGTGTGTTTAGCATACCTCTTCCCTACTCCTTAGAGGTTGGTAAGTGGTATCGCTGGCATTTGATCCTTGATTGTAATTCTCCAGATTCGTTTTACGATGACTCGGTTTTGTTTATTAGAGGACTCTTGAAACGGGTTGAATTGCCAAAGTTTAAGTATGAGTTAGATACAAAAAACTCACAGCAGAAGCTAATGACAGTTTATGCTGAAAATGGCATTTGGTATGATGCCTTGAATCAAGCAGCTAAACTTCGTTGTAGTAATCCACAAAATGCTACGTTTGCTGAGGCTTGGTCCCGATTGTTGAAAGCGGTTGAATTGGAAGAAATTGCGCAGGAAAGTTTGATCTGTCGGGAATAGTTTAGTTTAACTACAAGGGAGCAGGGACTTCGGAGCAGGGAACAGGGAACAGGGAACAGGGAACAGGGGAGAGGGTTTGATGGTTTTTTTATGTAAGCATTTAGCTAATGCGCTATGCGCACGCTTCGCGAACAGCTAATGCGCTACGCGCACGCTTCGCGAACAGCTATCAGCTATAAGTCATCAGCTATAAGTCATCAGCTATAAGTCATCAGCAAAAGGCTGACGGCTGACGGCTGACGGCTGAATGCTCAATTCCTACTTATCTAATTTAAATCCACAACAGCTTAGGCGATCACTTTAAAGTCAGAAATCGTCTCAATCCATACCCGTGCTCCACACTTTAGGGG
>NZ_JAAHGN010000482.1:0-5509 GCF_010672485.1 Moorena sp. SIO2C4
GTGCATCTCATATTTGTAAAAAAGATCGGAAGTGTGGGAAGTGTGGGGCCCGGGCGCGGGGAGTGTGAGGAGTGTGGGAATTTTCGCCCGAATTTTTGCCTAATTGCAAAAGTGATGCAGCTTCGGAACAGGGGAGGCAGCGCCGCCAAAGGGGGTTCCCCCCACTCGCGCTTTGCCGTGGTTTCCCCCACTCGCGCTTTGCATCAAGACACTGAGATGCACCCTTTTTATTAAGGGTAATTATCCCGACATAATATAACAATCAATTTCAGTACTTAAAAAATCAAATATTATCACTGTTCCCTGTTTCCTACCTTGATAAGTAAATTTTTAACTTGGGGCAATCACTAAGTTTAT
Organism: Moorena sp. SIO2C4; assembly: GCF_010672485.1. Classification (NCBI taxonomy): domain Bacteria; kingdom Bacillati; phylum Cyanobacteriota; class Cyanophyceae; order Coleofasciculales; family Coleofasciculaceae; genus Moorena; species Moorena sp. SIO2C4. The sequence continues at coordinate 358 of NZ_JAAHGN010000482.1, forward strand.
ACTGCCATGATCCAGATTTAAGCTACTAGCTAAAAAAACTACCATTCTAATCGTTATATTTTAAATAATTATTAACTTTTATGTAAATTACCTTGATTTTTTTGATTTTATTGTTGACAAGAATAGTAGCCATTGGTTATACTATAATCATTGGAAAAAGAGCCGCGATCATCGGCCACCAACCTGGAAGCGCGGCTCTCCCCCCCAAGTTAAATGGAGGTAACTCTATCATGCCAAAAAAACGATTCGTTTATCATCCCATCGATTATCACGAAGCTTTCGCATAGCGTGTGCGTAGCACAATGGAGCGCCTGGAACAGCTTGCACAACAGAGGGAGTTAAAGGGCGAGTATTCCTATCCCTATCCCATTACCGAGCGCGAGCAAATCTTGATCCGACTTTACAGTTACTCCGAATTGGGTATGACACCGCAACGGTTTTACAATAAGTGGGACTTGAGTCGGGAAGATATGGCTTTAATCTGCTCTTGTTCCGTTCACACCGTTAACGGCTGGTTTAACACCAGTCGTCGCTGTTACCCTCCCACTCCTGGTCACTTGCGCCATCTGGCCATTATGGATCTCTTGTTGGAGGATTTCGAGACAATTCCTAAACCGTTATTGGAGCGATTGTTGTCGAAGGGTCTTGAAGGCAGAATGTAGAATTAAGAATGTAGAATTAAGAATGTAGAAGGTAGAATGTAGAATTAAGAATGTAGAATTAAGAATGTAGAATTAAGAATGTAGAATTAAGAATGTAGAATTAAACACCTACACAGAATTAATTACCTACTCTCAATTTCTGTAATCCTGACATTGTAAGGTTTTTAATTTTGTGAAATGTGTAATCAATTTTGTATACCTGCTTACAAATTCTAAATTATAAATTCTACATTCTAAATTAGAATCTATTCCCATGGTTTTATTTTCACAATTAAAATAGGGATGCTAGACTGGATTTAATGTAACCTAAAATGACTCTCCCAAGGTTTTCGACTTTGGGAGTATTTACTTGCTGTTAAGCAATTTACTATATTTCATAATACTTATCAAGCCTTTTTGAAACCTTATTGATAATAGATAGCAGTTATCAATAAGGTGAGGTAAATCAGTTAAGAATTTTAGTAAATCAGGTAACAGGTAAAAAATCCTGTATACTTGATTACTATCAGAACTAGCGTAACTTTGCTAATTTCTCTTGAGCAAATTCCCGCAGTTTAGGATCGGGGTCATGCTCTGCTCTATTTTTCAATAAAGACCGGGTTTGGGAATGGTTAGGATAATATTTCAGGATGGCCTGAAGGGCTACTTGTCGAGGATTGACATTGTCGTAATCCTCGTCTTGATCACGCTCAAAGGGGTCATGGAGAATGCGATGCTCTGAAAGAGCCGCTACGCGAACGCATAAAAATTCCCATAACCAAGGCTGATCGTGCCAAGCTTGAGCTAACTGTTCAATTGCTGTACTTCGCAGCCAGGAATCTTTATCAGAACGAACCGATTCTTGAAGTATGGCTAAGGTATCTGGGTGGTCTTGGTAACCTTGAGCTAACTGTTCAATTGCTGTAAGTCGCACCGACGAATTTTTATCAGAGCGAGCGGATTGTTGAAGTAGGGCTAAGGTATCTCGGTGGTCTTGGTAAGCTTGAGCTAACTGTTCAAGTGCTGTACGTCGCACCCACGAAATCTGATCAGAGCGAGCGGATTCTTGAAGTAGGGGTAAGGTATCTGGGTGGTCTTGGTAACCTTGAGCTAATTGTTCAATTGCAATACCTCGCACCCACCAATGCTGATCAGAGCAAGCCGATACTTGAAGTAGGGGTAAAGTATCTCGATGGTCTTGGTAACATTGAGCTAACTGGTAAATTGCTGTACCTCGCACATCCGAATCAGTATCGGAGCGAGCCGATACTTGAAGTAGGGGTAAGGTATCTCGATGGTCTTGCCAATGGGTGGCTACTCCTACAACAGCTGTAGTGCGTATATAACGGACTAAGAATCCCTGATATTCATACTTTTTATAATCATAATTTAGATCATAGTGAATTAAGTCTTTGAAGCAATTCAGTAATTCAGTATCCGTTGATTTAATATCATACCGATTCCTGACTTCAGACAAACAATCCCCTGCCAGAAATAAATTATGAAACTTATCCCCTTCTCCATCTTTTGCCATCAAATACTCAATAATCTCTCCACCTTTCTTGGAATCAATCATGCCCACAATCAACTTGATCACTTCATGCCAAGATTCATCCTGCCAGTGTTTACCAAATACCTCGTTTTTCAAATGTTCTAGGGAAATTTCCTGTTTTTTTTCAAATTTACTGACAAATTCCCAAGCACAGAAATATTCCAAAAATGTCCGATGCACAAAGGCGTAGTAATCGGCTCCCATGAAACACAAGATAAAATTGCGGGTGCGCAACTGATTAATCATTACCTTAGCAACGGCTCTGGGATTAGTAACCTCCCGTAATTTCAGCTCATCTTTGATAATCCTTTCTAAATCCTCTCCACTAATCAGATTTCCCGCTAACCCTGCTTGATTTTCATGCATAAAATATGCCACTTTTCCAAGCATTTGTTGCTTATCTTTATAATCAATCGTCTTGGGATCAACACGATTATCTTCTAGTAATGCTCGTTCCACATCCCATTGATGGAGCAGTAATCGAGACGCTTGGTTGTAGAGTTCAGAGCGGTCACGAGGCAATTCTTGATTGCGGTTCAGGATTGCCATCATAGTTAATAATAGGGGATTTTGCGCCAGTTGTCGAATTGGAGGTGATGTGTCTATTGCTTTTTGTAAGCGCTCGCGTTTCCTAACTTTATCGGCTTGATTAGTAAAGGTTAACTCGTGCCAGTGCTCGATAAAGGTTTGAATTTGTTCTGACTCCAAGTCTTGGAGCATCACATGACGAAATTGAGCATTTCGTAGCCGTTGGGATTTATAACCAATGACGCGAGATGTAACAATTACTCTTACCTTAGGATAGGTATTGGTAAAGCGATGAATATCCGTAATCACATCTTCTCGTTTCCCTGGCTCAAAGACTTCATCCAAGCTATCAAACATCACTAATACGTTACCAGCCTTTAACTGGTGATGCAGTTGATGTTGATTGAGATGACATATCGCTCCACTGCTTTGATTGCAAAATTCCAAGAAGTTATTACACTGTCCACTATCGCGATTGCGGATATAGGTACGTAATTCAATCAGTAAGGGAATTGGTAGAGAAAGGGCAGTAGTCAGATCCGTTCTTGCCCAATTTAATGCTAAATATTGCAGCAAGGTAGATTTACCGGAGCCTGGGTCTCCTAAAACTACCAAATAGGGATAACCTTGAGACTCATTAATAACATCTAATACGGATTTAACCGGCTGTTGATGATAAATCTCTTTGGCTCGTTTCAACTCCTCTTTGTCAATTTCCTGATCTAGTTGACCACTCTCTAGGAGTTTTCGATAATAATCCTTAGGCAGTTCATGAATAGCTGACGGCATCAGGTCATGAACCTCTCGCACATTTTGAGGGATAAATATTTTCCAGAGTTTTAGTTCGTTATAGGCACAAGCATTGGTATCTAAACTATCTAAGCTCAGATTACCGTAGCGCTCTAGAAGTCCTTCTTGATAGGTGCTTAAGTCAAAGTCTGGGATAATGCCTGCGGTAGCGTTAGTGTTTTTTGCGATCGCGTAGCGTAGCCCTTCGGGCTAATCGCATCCAAGGTTTGGGAATCTCGGATAGGCCGTAACTGATCCGACTCCCGGATGATAGTGTGTACTTGCTTGAGATACTGTCTAGCAATATACTTCCAACGAAATTCTTCTGGTAATGGTAATAACTTAAGCTCAATCCAAGTCTTGGTTAATGTCTCGGTATCTATGTGTTGACAGCCATATTTAAACGCACTTCCTAGGATAGCTTTAATGGATTTGTTTTTAATATACTGCTTGAGGGGTTTAGTATACTGTTTTAATTCTTGCTTGGATAACTCAGCATCTTCCAATTCTCTTTCAACTAAGGCTACAAATTCTTTTAAAGCTTTACCGAAGAGTTTTTTCTGGGTATTTTGATCCGATAGTCCAGTATAGTCTTTGATGGATTCTTTGAAAAAATCTTTGGTGTAGTCTTCTAGAGCTTCTTTGGCCAAGGGACCGATCACTTCTTTGGCGAGATAGCCACCGGCACTAGAAATTCCCCAAACTGCTAACCAATCCAGCATGATATTGGTATTTGTTTTTTAGTTTATCTATTAGTATAGAGCAAAGGGAAAAGGGAGTAGGGAGTAGGGAGTAGGGAGTAGGGAGTAGGGAGTAGGGAACTTCGGATCTGGGAACAGCGGATCTGGGAACAGGGAGCACAGCTGATGGCTGACAGCTGACAGCTGACGGCTAAATGCTTACCGACAGTTGCTAAAATCAAAATCATGAGTCGGAAAAAATTGAGGTAATCTCATGTCTGTTGCCAAACCCTTATTTGAGCAGGTTATTCTCCCTCATCCGGCCAAAGAAACCCTGCCCACCATGTATGATTTACCCAGTGAAGATCCCGAGGAACCGGGTTTGCCTGACGAATTTCATCTTTGGCAACCACAACTGTGTAGTGAGACCTTTCGCCCTCCCAATTATGAGAGCGATCGCGTTTTTGTGGCCAGTGACTTAAATTTATATTATGACCCCAACCATACCGCTTGGTACAAACGACCGGATTGGTTTGCTGTAGTGGGGATTTCCCGATTTTACCAGGGACGAGAGCTCAGAATGAGTTATGTGATCTGGCAAGAAGACGTCAGACCAATTGTGGCCATAGAGTTGCTCTCTGCCAGCACCAAAGATCAAGACCTTGGTTACAGTGAACGAACGGGAGAACCACCAACGAAATGGGAAGTGTACGAGCAAATTTTAGCGATTCCCTACTATGTTACCTTTGACCGAGTCAGTAACGAATTACAACTTTTTAAGTTAGATGGCGGCAGCTATCAACCACAAACATTAGACAATTCCCAATTTTGGATGCCTGAGTTGCAATTGGGTTTAGGACTATGGCTTGGTCAATATCGGGGATTGAATCGGTTGTGGCTACGTTGGTATGATCAACAGGGAAATTGGATTCCTACTGAGGCAGAACTTGAACGTCTTCGAG
>NZ_JAAHGN010000483.1:0-5497 GCF_010672485.1 Moorena sp. SIO2C4
TGTTTGAAATTATAGGTGATTTCCGGGATGTCATATCAGTCAATTCAGGGCATTATCAATTAGTGCGATCGCTTTTTATAGCACGGCGTGTAATAGTGTTGAAAAATTCAATTTGCAAAGCGATGCAGCACTATAACTTTCACAGTTTAAATTACTAGGATAAACACGATGTAACCAGCTATCACGATTACCAAAGACGATATTCTTGAAGAAATCAAGCTATCTGGTAAGATTCCTGAGATTATCGAAGCAATTACTACCCGCAAGTTAATCGCAGCTGCTGCCGCTGAGGCGTGTATCAAAGTAGAGACAGAAGAACTTCAAGACGCAGCAGATAAATTCAGGATAGTTAGCCAACTCGGGAGTGCTGAGAAAACTTGGGCATGGCTGGAAAAACATGGTATGACCTTATAATAGTTTGAAGCTATGGTATATAATGGCGCTATTTATGGAAAGTTAGCTAAGCATTTATTTGCCGATAAAGTTGAACCCTATTTCTTTGAAAATCAGCTAGATTATGCGGGTGTGGTGATGTATGAGGTAATCATAGATGATCAAGATTTAGCCATGGAACTCTTTTATGGTATTCAGAAAGGGGAGATGAGTTTCTATGATGTTGCTCATCAGTATATCCAGGATAAAGAATTACGTCGCTATGGGGGATATCAAGGAGTAGTAACTCGTGAGCAGATCAAGCCGGAGATTTCTGCTGCTGTCTTTGCAGCTAAGCCACCGGAGGTTCTCAAACCCATTGTGACCTCTAAGGGAGTACACTTGATTTTGGTGGAGGAGATTATTGAACCCCAATTGGATGATAAGCTGCGCTCTCAAATCCTCTTAAATTTATTTTCTGAATGGACTAAGCAACAGGTTTAGCAATTTGAAGTTACCAAAAACCTTGACTTAGGTTACCAAGCTGCCTAGGTCTTGAGTGGAAACTTATACATGCAGAATTTAGAATTTAGAATTTAGAATTTAGAATTCTAATCTTGGTCTTTAAGCTTTTGAAATTAAATGCCCTCTGATGCTGATCAGGGGGCATTTTTGATGATTTATATTTCTAAGTTAAGTTCTCTGACGCGCCTTTCATCCCACCTCAAACGGAGGATGGGGGATTTCGACTGTTATAAGAAAATGCGATCGCATTCGATATCTTCCGCTACACTAGCTAATAGATCACAAACAAACCCAATGTCTCCAAGATTTGATTAGATCATTGACCAGTGTCTCCTCCCGCCCCTCTAACTCGTCTATCCCAAGGACAGCTGAACGTATTACAAACCTGTCCCCGTAAGTTCCAACACATTTACTTTGACCAGCTGGGAACACCCGTGTCTCCCGAACAACAAGAGCGTCTTACTTGGGGAAGCCGCTTTCACCTATTAATGCAACAGCGGGAACTTGGGTTACCAGTTACATCCTTAGTAGAAGAGGATACCCAACTCGACTACTGGCTGAGTGGTTTAGTCAATGCCGCACCAGAACTTTCCAACCCAGAGCCTGAAAGCTTCCGGGAAGCGGAACATTGCCGAACCCTGTATTTCCAAGGTTATCTACTTACAGTTATCTATGACTTATTGATTGCAGGGGAAGACTCGGCTCAAATTCTTGATTGGAAGACCTATCCTCAACCTAAAAACCGGGATTGGTTAGCCCAAGACTGGCAAACACGCCTGTATCTCTACGTCCTAGCAGAAACTAGCGATTATTGGCCAGAACAAATTTCCATGAGTTACTGGTTTGTCAAATCCCAACCCTGTGCCCAGAGTCTTAAATTTACCTACAATAGCGCACAACACCAGAAAACTAGGGAGGATTTGACTCAGTTGTTGACCCAGTTGGCTGGGTGGCTACAAGGGTACCAAGATCAAGGTTTAGCTTTTCCTCAAGTAGCAGCATCCCTTGGTCGATGTGGTGATTGTACCTTTGCCGTGCGTTGTCAGCGTTACGGGAATAGGCTGAGCAACGATAGTACAGAATTACTACCCGATTTAGCTGATATCCAAGAAGTTTCCCTTTGAGCTACCACCCCTGACTGGGTTTGCTCCTAGCACCAGTAAGAGTTGACGCTTAGTCGTTAAATATTAGACAAGACTAAACAAACCGACCCAGACCTGTCTAGTTATGCATTACAGACCTCACGAATTCGCCAAAATCGCTGGTGTGACTGTCCGAACCTTACAACGGTGGGATATATCGGGAAAGTTAATAGCCGATCGGACTTTAGGGAACCATAGAGTTTACACCCAAAAACACATTAATCAACTCAAAGGCTTACTCAATGACGATATTAAAAGGTCTGTGGTTGTGTATTGTCGGGTGTCATCCCCGGCTCAAAGACCCGACCTGGAAAACCAAGTGAAAGCTATGGATACCTTATCCTCCAATTAGCTGAGTACTCCGACTGTGAGATCGTCATCACCAATAATGAATCTCTGAGTCTTCAACAGGAGATGGTCGAAGATCTGATGGCGATTATTCACTGTTTCTCTTGTCGGCTCTATGGTTTGAGGCGTTACATTCAACCCATTCAAGAAAATATTGACAAAAACCTTGACAATCCGGAAAATTGCGCTAAATTAGCATCGGAAGTACAAATAATGGTCGAAATTCCCTTGAAGTTACCGTAAGAATAAAGGAGCCTTTATAGTTGGTCGGTCATGGGTAAAAGGGTTAAAACTTATTAATTAAGGCTCCTTTATTCTAAGGTTTCGTCTCATGTATGCTATCAAACGAGAACTCAAAGTTAATCACAAGCAAGCCAATTGGCTAGCTCAGTGCGCAGGATTCTCCCGATTCGTCTACAACTACGGACTAGGGATGATGAAAGCATCATGGGAGTTTGATCATGTCAAAGCTTCCGATTCTAAACGGTTGAATGCCATTAAGAAGGTGTTCACTAATGTCACCAAGAAAAGTACTGAGTTGGCTTGGTGTAACAAGTATCCAAGTCGTATTTACCAAAATGCATTCCGGAACTTAGCTAAAGCTTTGAGTCGTTGGCGCGACCCTAAGCTTAAAGCTCAGATGCCAAAATTTAAGACAAAGCGTCATCAATGCAGTTTCACCGTTGATGACTGCAACGGTAAGCGACTGTTGTTTGCCGGGAAACAAATCAATATCCCTACCTTGGGATGGTTCAGATTAAAGGAGGGGATCCCTTACAACTGTATTTCCCAAACATTCACGATTTCCAGAGAAGTCGGGAAGTGGTTTATATCGTTCAAAATCGATGCTTGTCCCGTTCCTGCGATCAAACACACCCAGCAGAAAGTCGGAATAGACCTCGGAGTCAAGTGCTTTGCCACATTGTCTGACCGCACCCAGATTGAAACGCCCGAATCGATAAAGAAAGCGAAAACCAAGCTATCGAAGCTACAGTGGCGCAATCGCAAAAAGGTGTTAGGCAACGGTCAGACAAAGACAAAACCAAGTCAGAACGCACTGACTTACTATGGAAGACTGAGAAAGCAACACAAGCACCTTGCAAACATTAGAGAGGACTTTTTGCAAAAGGAAACCACTCGATTAGCTCAGACTTATCAAGAAATTTTGATTGAAGACTTGAACGTGTTGGGAATGTTGGCTAATCATAAACTAGCGGAGGCCATCTCCTTGTTGGGATTCTACCGATTCAGAGAGTTGCTGACTTACAAGCAAGAATTCCATGGATTCAAGCTGACCCTAGTAGATAGGTGGTTTCCATCATCAAAGACTTGCCACAAATGCGGACATAAACAGAATATGCCATTGAAGGAAAGGGTGTATATTTGTGGAGGTTGTGGAAATCTTGAAGACCGGGATCTCAACGCGGCAATCAACATAGAGCGTTGGGAAGCTCGGTAGGGGCTCTCACTGTCGATGGCAATCGATCAAACGCCTGTGGAGTGGAAGAAGCCGACTTCCCACGTAGAAGAAAACGAAGCAGGAATTGAACTTCAGACCGAATGTCTAGGTTTGTGTAAGATTCATGATGCAGTTAAGCAGAGATCCCCGGGGGAACCTCTGCTGTAGCTAGTGCGCTAACCAGCCCATAGGCTACAAAGTCTGGTCGAACAAAATTTTACCAGACTCAGTGCCGCTGGCTTCTTTGGGTTTCATAGGGTTATAATAACACAAAATCTCTAAATAACACAAAAAACTTAAAATACCTATTGAATAGTTTAACCCTTAGTAGGATAATTGGGATGTCAAAGTTGTCAAAAGATGTGTCAGAAGAAAAACAAGTTAGCTACAAACTATTTTTGCCTGAATCCTTACGGGCAAAATTCAAATCTATGTGCGCTCTCAAAGGAGTCACCATGAATCATATCTTATTGGAGTTGATCGAAGAATGGATAGAGGAAAATAAAGCTGCTTCATCCCCTAAGCAGAAGAAGAGTTAATCGGCTGATATAGGTTGAACAGTGCTGAATGCGGAATGGTAAGTGCTAAATGCTGAGTTATCAGTAACCAGCTCATAGTCTAGTAAGCATTCAGCTATCAGCTCTCAGCTATCAGCTAATGCGCTACAGATGGTGCTACTTAATGTGCTATAGCGCTACGCGCAAGGCAATAGGCATGCTAGCAATAGCTGATTATAATAGCTTTTGCTGCTTTTATAAATGTCAAACACCTTAATGCGTAGTGCTATAGCAGTCGCCAGGGTAATTAGGACATGACAAAAGTCTCAAACTACAGTTTGGCTTGAGTTTAACTTCTGACTTCTGACTTCTGACAAATGACTTCTGCTATATATCAGCTATCAGCTCTCAGCTTTTGAATAAGCGATCCAGTGGCCTCACGGGGGTTTCCCCCACTCGCGCTTGGGATCAAGACAACAAGTAAGCATTGGTTTAATCTCTGTTACGTCGGCTGACGGCTGACGGCTGACGGCTGACGGCTGACGGCTGACGGCTGACGGCTGACGGCTGAGGGCTGAGGGTCACACCCTAAGCATTCAGCTCTCAGCCTATGGGCATAGGGCATATGGTTACATGACTAATTAATGCGATCGCTAATGAAAGACAATGATAAATTATTTGAGCAACTGAAAGATCAAGCCATTGATTCAGACCATGAGCAAGGTTTGATAGCCCTTGGTGAGGAATTGCTCAAAGAGTTTGATAGCGGTTCATCACAAGGGGTCACTGATATGGCTCGTTATCGGTTGGAAAAACATCGAAGTGCTTACAAAAAAGCCTACAAAAAACTGATGGCTACCATTGGTCTATGAGCAAGAGAGTCTGATGAGGAACAGTGTCTATGGAAAACTATCGACTGGTATCAGTCAAGATCAAGGGGTTTAGAGGCTTTCCTGAACAAGCGGGAGAACGGGAATTTCGCTTTGATCAAGCCTGCACATTAATTGTAGGAGCTCAGGGGGGAGGTAAAAGTAGTACCCTGAATGCGATTGAGTGGTGTCTATTTGGCAAAGATGTCGCTAATAAAAGTGCTACTAAAATTGAAGAGCGCAAGAATTGGTTAGTGAAAAACCAATCGTCAAGGGAGACTAGTG